>CACFNV010000083.1 GCA_902567635.1 uncultured Alphaproteobacteria bacterium | reverse complement strand
AGACAAAATAAGGTAAAATCCTACGATCGTGCTAACTTGGATATATTATCTGCTACTCAGGGTTTACTTGATAGCACTGAACCATTTTATTTATTATCAGGCTATAGGACTAGAAAAACAAATAAAATGCTGTCGAGAATGACTGACGGTGTGGCTCAAAACTCATATCATGTTAGAGCTATGGCAGCAGATATAAGAATGAGAACTAGATCTACGGACAAAATAAGTAAAGCTGCGAGTAGCTTTAAAAGTGGTGGTGTAGGGAGATATCCAAGATCTGGATTCGTCCACATTGACTCAGGACCATTTAGAACTTGGGCTTCCTGATTTTTGATCATTAGGGTCTTAAAGTGCCATTTCCTTCTACGTGATACTGAAAGGAAACTAAATGACGTGCTCCGATAGGACCACGAGCGTGTAGCTTTCCAGTGGAAATTCCGATCTCAGCTCCAAAACCAAATTCTCCCCCGTCCGCAAATTGTGTAGAAGCATTACTCATCAAAATTGAACTGTTTAACTTTCTAAAAAAGATATCTCTAGCTGTTTGTTCCTCTGTAATTATGCAATCGGTATGCTCAGACCCAAACTCCTGAATATGAATAATCGCCTCTTCTACATCGTCAACAATCTTAACTGCCAAAATGTTATCTAAAAACTCAAAACCAAAATCAGATTTCTCGCAATGCTTAATTAACTTATTTTTAAACACAGCTGTATCCGCTCTAACCTCAACTCCATTATTAATCAAAAAATCCACTAAATTTTCACCATTCTTTTTATAAAATCCTCTATCAATTAAAACAGTTTCAACTGCCCCACAGATCCCAGGTCTCCTACTTTTTGAATTTAAAATAACCTTCTTTGCAGTTTCAAAACTAGCAAGGGAATGGACATAAATATGAACTATACCCTGGAGATGAGCAAAGACAGGAACTCTGGCCTCAGTCTGAACTAGCTCCACAAGACTTCTACCTCCCCTAGGTACTATTACATCAATGTATTTTGTCATTTTGATAAGTTGTTTGACTTGTTCACGATTACTATCCTGAATTAACTGAACACAATTTTTAGGCAGGCCCAACTCTTTTATTGCTATGCTCATTAATCTATACAGCTCCTTGACTGTTCCTAAAGATTCAGTACCAGGACGAAGTATAGAGGCATTTCTAGATCTTAGACAGAGAGCTGCTGCATCACAAAACACATTAGGCCTACTTTCAAAAATTATTCCAATCACTCCTATAGGTGTTGTAATTTTTTTAATTTTTAAACCGCTTTCAGGATTTAATTCTTCTATCACTTGGTCTACTGGAGATTTTTGTTTCCCTATTTCCTTTAACGTCTTGCAAATATCACTCACCCGGCTCTCAGTGAGTTTTAGTCGGTCTATGAAAGCTCTTTTTTCAGTAAAAGAAACTTTTTTTATATCCTCATTGTTAGCCTCTAAAACTGTAGCTCTATTGTCTAGTATTAACTCACTTGTCCTTTCAAGCATTTGGCTAATTTTAAAATCAGGTATATTTATCAATTCCTTTGACGCCTGCCTAGCTAATTTACCAATTCTCTCTATTTCCAATATTTTCTCCACTTTTCTTATAAATAGTTATTCTTTGTAGAAAGCCATATCATCTCTATGAACCAAAACAGACCTTCCGTTGTACCCAAGGGTCTTAGCTATGTCTACACTCTTTAAACCAATTATCTGCTCTGTCTCTAAATGATTGTACGAAACTAATCCCTTGGCTAAGACACTACTGTCTTTTGATTTAATAATAACTACGTCACCCCTATTAAAGTTTCCTTTGCAAGATAATGTACCAACGGGGAGAAGGGAGTTGCCCGCCTGGAGAGCTTTTTTTGCATTTTCGTCTATCTCTATTTCTCCTGTAGACTTCATATTTAATATCCATTTTTTTCTGGCAACCTTTACACTCTTTGAGGCAATAAACCAAGTGCTATTCCTCAAGTTCATTTCACCTATTGGATTATTGCGTAAGCCACTCGTGATC
>CACFNV010000082.1 GCA_902567635.1 uncultured Alphaproteobacteria bacterium | reverse complement strand
AGCTTCAGAGGTAAAACCAGATCTACAAAAATTAATTGATTAATTTTTATCATTAATTGGATCAATTGATTTTAGATATTTAGCAATTGCCATTAGTTCATTATCGTTAAGAGGATCAAGGTTTTCGATTACTTCTGCCATTAATCCGCCAGAACTGTCATAATCTGGAGTGAACCCGGTTCTCAAATAATTAACGATTTCTTCTTTACTCCAATCTGCAATGCCCGATTTATCTGGGGTAATATTTGGTGTTTTAATTTTACCCTTTTCATAAATAATACCTCCAGAGAGGTAGAAATTGAATTTTGGCACTCCAAAGATATCCCTTGATGTATGACACTCACTACAGTGTCCCAACGCTTTGACTAAATATTCGCCCTCGCTCAGATCAGTTTGAATTCTTGGGCTCAAAAAATTGTATCTAAAATTATACAAAGGCATAAATCTTCGTATAAATTTTGAAAATAAAATGTCATGTTGAATATTTGGAAGGGAAGAAGGAGGTAAGGTTCTTAAAAAATAATAAAGGTCAGCAATATCCTTTTCTTTCATAAATTTGTATGAATTGTAGGGGAAAGAGGGAAAATAATAGTAACCGTTTGGGCTTTTTCCCTCTCTTAAAGCAATTTTGAACTGCTCTAGTGTCCAGGCACCAATGCCGAATTTTTTGTCAGGAGAGATATTTGGACCATAAAAGTCTCCAAACTGTGTCTCTATTTTAACTCCACCATTAAGTTTAATCGAATTCCAATCACTGGTTTTTTTGTCTGAATGACAACTAGCGCACCCAGATACTATAAATATCTTTTTCCCGTTTTTTAGATCTGCGGTTGTTATATTGTCTTTTCCCCAGGCAAACATGGGGAAAACTAGGAGTAAGGTTACTAAAATATTTTTTAGACTAGAGTTTATTTTTTCTCCTAACGCCTATATTTTCTGTGGCAGGATTTACAACTGCTACCTATTTCCATAAAATCAGACTTGAATTGTTCAGTATTTTCCCATTTATTTTTTGAAGCTAATTCTACTGTGGAAACAAAATTGTTAATCAATTTATTAAAATCTTCCTTGTTTGACCAAATATCCAGGCTCGCATCAGTTTTTTGTTCCTCTGAAGGAACCTTAGGAAAATAAGTTTTGTAAGGCTTAATTGCTATCAAAAAATCCTTAAGTGTGTTTTTAGCCAACGAGCTATCAAAATCCTTTTTACCCATTGCCATTGGCCCAAGAATTTTCATACTATTTCTTACTGTTTGCATTGCATCTTGACGTTTCTTGATATTTTCACTTGCAAAAATACTTGAAGATAAAAGACTTAAAATGGTAACCAAGAAAAAAATAAATTTTGTCATTTTGAAATTATCCTAATTAGCTATTATTAAAAAGGTGTATTAGAAAAAATATGCTAGTTGGGTTTAAGTAAACTAAGACTATTTATTATTATATACAAATAATGATATTGGAAAGAATGTAAAATGAATTTTCAAGATTTTTTTAACCCAGATAGGGTAGTAGATCTAAGCTTTTTCAATTTTGAGAATGCAATTACGGCTTGCTATTATGCCGACATAGATTTGAGAGTGAAAAAAATTAACAAAAACTTTAAAAGCTTTTTTCCTGTCCTAGGTAATGTGAAAGATGCATATTTCCCAGATATATTGAAACAGTTAGGAGTTTCTCAGGAGCAAATTGATTTCTTTGAGTCAGAAATAAGGGAAAAAGGGTCAGTTCTTATTCCAAAAGTAAAAATCTTAATTGAAAACCAAGAAAGACTTTTTTCTCTTTTGTCAACTAAGACAAAAAACAAGGATTTTGAGTATTTAAACGGCATACAAGGTCAATTCGTAGATAGAACAAATGAGTACAAGTTAACTTTGGAAAGAGATCAATTAATTGAATCTCAACTGAACGACAAAAAGTTAATTGAAGAGAAGAGTAAAAAATTGGAAAGTTTAGCAACTAGGCTAGCAAAATATTTGTCTCCGCAAATCTATAAAAATATATTTGATGAGGAAA
>CACFNV010000081.1 GCA_902567635.1 uncultured Alphaproteobacteria bacterium | reverse complement strand
AGGAAAATTTAAACTTGGTTATTATAATAACATCGGTGATGCTTTGGGCTTTTGTCTTAGAAAACTAAATAGTTACTACCAAGAGATTAGAAAAAAATTATATTTTTCAATTTCTTATAAAAGCGAGATTTCAGCATGGCAAAGAAGATACTTATTGATGCAGCTCACTCTGAAGAGACGAGAGTCGTGGTTGCAGATGGAAATCAAACACTTGATTTCGATTTTGAAAGCACCGACAAACAACAAATTACTGGTAACGTTTACTTAGCAAAAGTAACGAGAGTAGAGCCCTCTCTTCAAGCAGCATTCTTGGATTATGGTGGCAATCGTCATGGTTTTCTTGCGTTCTCAGAGATACATCCTGACTATTACCAAATTCCAAAGGCAGATAAAGATGCCTTGTTGGAAGAACAAGCAAAAGCAGAAGAAAAATATGCTCAGGAAAAAAATAGTGGGATATCATCTGAAGAAGAAAACCAGGACGATGTTAGTAGTCTTGAGGGCTCTATAAATAATATTGACCGTGAGAGCCATGACGCAAATGTAGACAATAATACTTTGCCTCCTGAGAGCCCAAACGACTCTTTATTTGAAGAAGAGTTAGCGCCTAGGAAAAGAGTTTTTCAAAGAAAATATAAAATTCAAGAAGTGATTAAAGTTAGGCAGATTCTCTTAATTCAAGTAACCAAGGAAGAAAGAGGAAATAAGGGAGCTGCTTTAACAAGTTATATTTCAATTGCGGGTAGATATTGTGTTCTAATGCCTAACACTTCAAGAGGTGGAGGTATATCCAAAAAAATTACAAATGTTAAAGATAGACAAAAATTAAAAGATATAATTGATTCACTCAATGTTAACGAGGGAAGTGGTCTTATAGTTCGTACAGCTGGAGGAAAGCGTACTAAATTAGAAATAAAGCGAGATTATGAATTCTTACTTAAAACATGGGAGTCCATACGAGCCCAAACGATGGAGTCTATTGCTCCTGCAATAATTCATGAAGAAGGAAACTTAATAAAGAGAGCTATTAGAGACCTTTATAATAGAGACATTAATGAAATAATTGTTGAAGGTGATACGTCTTATAAGGAAGCAAAAAACTATTTAAAATTATTAATGCCATCTCATGCAAAATATGTAAAAAAATATGAAGGCAAGATACCAATTTTTTCTTTTTATGAGGTTGAAAATTATCTTCAAGAAATGTTTAACCCAATTGTACAGCTTAGGTCAGGTGGATACATAGTTATCGGAATTACAGAAGCTCTGGTTGCCATAGACGTGAATTCTGGTAGAGCAACAAAAGAGCGTAGCATAGAGGAAACGGCTCTTAAAACAAATTTAGAAGCAGCAACAGAGATAGCCAGGCAACTAAAACTTCGAGATTTAGCTGGGTTAATTGTAATTGATTTCATAGATATGGAAGAGAGAAGAAACAATTTGTCTGTCGAAAAAAAAATTAAAGAACACATAAGTTTAGATAGAGCGCGGATCCAAATTGGAAGAATTTCAATATTCGGCTTGCTTGAAATGTCTAGGCAAAGGTTACGACCCGGCATGTTAGAGTCTACTACAACACCGTGTTTATTCTGTCATGGAACAGGGATAACAAGATCTAACGAATCTCTTGCCTTGCAAATAATTAGAACTTTAGAGAAAGAGGGAGCATTAGTTAAAGAAAGTCAAAACCTTATTTTATATGCCCCAGTAGAAGCATCTAATTTTCTTATTAATTATAAACGTGAACACCTACAAGACATTGAAAAGAGATTTAAAATTAAAATACTAATTGAGGCGTCTGCAGAACTTATTTCACCGAATTTCAAAATAATTCCTGAACTGCTAGAAAAAAATGAAAAGAACATATCTGAAATTAACAATGGAAAGCTAAGGAAAAAATATAAAAAGACAAAAAAAGAGCATAACGAGCATAAGGAGTCTAATTCAGTAATTCCTGAATTTCCTCAGGACCTAAAAGTTGCTGATGAAAATGAAGAAGAGCAAAAGAAAAGAAAGAGAAGAAAACGTAAAA
>CACFNV010000080.1 GCA_902567635.1 uncultured Alphaproteobacteria bacterium | reverse complement strand
TAAATATCTGATATCCAGACTGGAAAAACAAGTTTCAGACAATTATAAATTGATCGGCTCAATCGATAAAAAGCTTGGTTTTAATTTAGACAGAAGTTTATTCCAAATATATAAAGATAAAAAAAGTCAAGTTGAAAAACAAATTAAAAATAGTTCAATTTCAGATTTGCAGAAGAGACAAATGTTACTGACTTTTCAAATAAAAAATTTTGAAATTATAAACAAGAAATTACAAAAATTAAAAGCCCTGCCACTAGGGTGGCCATTGATAAACAAAACACGTATCACCTCTCATTATGGATTTCGAAAGGACCCAATAAATAAGAAAAGAAAATTTCATTACGGAATAGATATGTCTGGAAATATTACAAAAAAAATTGTAAGCACTGGTGATGGATCAGTCATTTTTGCCGGCCCCAAAGGTGGGTATGGACTTACGATTATTATTATGCATAGTGATAACTATAAGTCGGGTTATTCTCACTTGAGTAAGATTTTTGTAAAAATAGGTGATAAACTAGAAAAAGGAGATATCATAGGCTTAATGGGATCCACAGGTAGAAGCACCGGTGTGCACTTGCATTATGAAATTATGAAAAGAAATAAAAAAATCAATCCAAGAAAATTTTTAGAGGCAATATAATGTTTAACAAGCAAAAAAAGAACGAAAAAGAAGATATGGTTGTAGCCCCAGTACCTACTCCTCCAGAAGAAACCTCAGGAGAAGGCTCTAAGACTTCAAAAAGCCCTGGCTCCTCAAATAACACAAATGTTTTTGTAAAAGTACCTCCATCTGTCTTGTCAAGTGACTTAATTGTTAAAGGAAATTTACTGACTGCGGGAGATATTCAAATTGAAGGAAAAGTTGAAGGAGATATCCAAGCTCATTTACTTACGGTGGGTGAAACTTCTGAAATAAAAGGTGAAATAATTGCAGACGATGTAATAATTAATGGAAAAGTGATTGGGTGTGTACGAGGGCTTAAGGTGAGGCTTACCAATAAGGCTCGAGTAAAAGGAGATATTATCCACAAGGCAATAGCTATTGAAAGCGGAGCGCATTTTGAAGGAACAGTACAAAGAAAAGACGATCCTTATGATAATTCTCTTGAAAAAAAGAAATAAACTAAAAATTCATTTAATTGCTAAAACCGAAGACATTAATTTATCCAAATCTCCATCAAGTACTTTTTGACAATCACTTGTCTCAGCATTACTTCTAAGGTCTTTTACCATCTGATAAGGTTGTAAAACATATGACCTAATTTGATTTCCCCATCCGGCATCTCCTTTGTTATTATGACTTTCCTGAATTCCTTCACTTCTTTTTCGCATTTCTAGCTCATATAAACGAGACTTGAGCGCTGACATACAATTAGCTCTGTTTTGGTGTTGTGATTTTTCAGAGCTTGTAACTACAATTCCAGAAGGTACATGTGTTATCCTTACGGCGGAATCCGTTTTGTTTGCATGCTGACCTCCGGGACCCGAAGATCTGAAAGTATCAACTCTGATATCAGAAGGATCAATTTCTATATTAATTTTATCATCTACCACAGGATATACCCAAACTGATGAAAAAGATGTATGCCTTCTCGCTGAGCTGTCAAAAGGAGAAATTCTTACTAAACGATGAACACCTGACTCAACCTTTAGCCACCCGTATGCGTTGTGACCGCATATCTTATAACAGCAAGACTTTATTCCTGCCTCATCTCCTGGGCTTTCAGAGATAAGCTCAATTTTAAAATCTTTCTTTTCTGCCCAGCGAAAGTACATTCTAGAAAGCATCTGTGCCCAATCACAGCTCTCTGTACCTCCGGCTCCAGAGTTAATTTCTAAAAACGCATCATTCTGATCTGCTTCGCCGTCCAATAATGATAAAATCTCAATATCACTAGCTTTGTTCGCTAATATGGTTAAGGAGATTTCAAGGTCTTTATAGATATCATGTGACCCCTCTTGACTCGCCATTTTATATAAATCCTTTATCTCACTTAATTCCTCATTTATTTCCTGGTAATTTTCTAGTTGCTCAACTAATTGTTGTCTTTCTCTCATCAACTGCT
>CACFNV010000079.1 GCA_902567635.1 uncultured Alphaproteobacteria bacterium | reverse complement strand
TTTAAAGAAATCAATTTGACATGCTAATTTGTCGGTTTTTTGAAAAAATAATGTAATTAAAACAACAATTTAAAAAAAATGTGCTTCGAAATTAATTTTATGATTGTCAAAAAAAACACACAAAAAGTGTCTGTTATTTCTATTTTTTTGGATTTTAAAAAAGAACTATACTATAAGAAACATTAAATACTGGTTTACTTACTTATGTTCAGAATAAAACAAAAAAATGTCCCAGAGGGTCCATGTTTCGCTTGTAGAATTATTAGGTCCTTTATCTTGGCATCTATTATGCTATTAGTACTTGGTCTACTCGCCAGCGAAAAAATGCATTATCTGAGATTCTTAACTACTGAAATGATAGCGGCAGTTATTTTAGTTTTAGGATTTCTTCTTTTTATCGTAAAACTATGGCTTTGGTTAAGAGAACGAAAATCGAATAGTCTTTAAAACTGCTATTTTTTCTTGTCCCTGACCAACCTAATAGCTAGCTCCTTTAATGGTAAAAATCTGTTAAAAGAAAAACCTGTATGAAAGTTAACACTAACAAAGAACTTTTTATTAAAAGAGCTTCTGTCTCCTGTCCAATAGGGCGCGTTATCTGTGTTAGGAAAGATTTTCTTATCAATTTTTGGAGATGGGCAACTTTTACAAACTATAGATTGCAATTCCTTTTTTGTAGGTAATCTCCATTTGCCGCCAAGCTGTTCATTGGCTAACCGAGTAGCATCTGGAACTCTTTCCAAAGACAAATTTACGATTTGTCCAATACAGGTGTCGCCATTCCACCTTTGGCCTACAGAACATCTTAACCACTCAATATTGTTTGCTGTATCCGTGATAATGTGTTCATGAACCTTGAACCTATTTTTTTCTGCAAATAAATTGTTTGTAAATAGATTACATAAAAATATAACAGTCAAAGAAAGATATTTCAAAATTTGACACATGTTATGTCTCTACCTTGTTTTTGTTTAGATTTGTATTATACTGGTAAACAAATTTAATGCCAAATTCTCGGTAATTTAACAAAATTTTTACAAAATTGGTATTATATTTGCAATAGCTTCATAGCAGGTAAAAACAAAATTAAATTGAGCAAAAGGAATTAAAATGGATATAGCCTCTCTTCTAGGACTCATAGGCGCGATAGGATTTATCGTATTTGCGATGGTCTCGGGTGGAGGCATAGGACCCTTCATCGATGTACCATCTATAGCAATTGTTTTTGGAGGAACTTTCTTTTGTGTAATGTATACTTGTCCTCTTCCAACATTTTTAGGATCATTCGGCGTTATGGCTAAAGCATTTTTACCACCCGTTAAACCTCAGGACGAGTTGGTTACAAAAATGGTCGAGCTAGCCGGGATAGCAAGAAAAGATGGGATGATGGCATTAGAGGGGCAGGACGTACCGGACAAGTTCTTTTCAAAGGGACTTCAAATGCTTGTCGATGGAGCAGATGAGGCAAAACTAACATCTCAGTTAACTCAAGAAATAAAAGCTATGAAGGCCAGACACGAGAGCAATCAAAACGTAGTAAAAGCCTGGATAGACATAGCTCCAGCTATGGGAATGATAGGAACGTTAGTAGGGCTAGTGCTTATGTTAGGTAACATGGCAGACCCGAAAGCTATTGGTCCGGCGATGGCTGTGGCTCTTCTTACAACTCTTTATGGGGCGTTTATAGCTAATGTTCTATTTTTGCCTATGATAACTTCATTGGAAGGTTATACAGCATATGAAGTAACATATCGGGAGATGGTTGTTATGGGTTTACGAAATATCGCAAGGGGCGAGTCACCAAGAAATATTCAAGATCAGATGCTCGCAAATCTGCCTCCTGCAGTACAAGAGAAGCTTGAAGCAGCAGCTTAATTTAGGTAGGGCATTAAATTGGCAGAAGAAGAAGCAGAAGTTGAAGAGCAAGAAGAAGAGGAGTGTCCCAAGTGTCCTCCAGTAGGAGCTCCTGCTTGGATGGCTACCTTTGCAGACATGGCAACTCTGCTAATGGCCTTTTTTGTTTTAATTCTATCTTTTGCAGAATTTAATGTACCCAAATTTAAACAGATTTCTGGTTCATTGAAGAATGCCTTTGGCGTTC
>CACFNV010000078.1 GCA_902567635.1 uncultured Alphaproteobacteria bacterium | reverse complement strand
TTTTCAGCCAATTCCGGCGGTGTGGGCGATAACCGAAATATAAGCTCTGTTTTGGAGTTACAGAGAGAGAAAAATGGAAAAGGAGGCTTCCAACAAGTTTTTTCAAATATAGTTTCAAAAGTAGGTTCTCAGGTTAAATCTGGCAAACTGAACGTGGAAGCAGCTGAAGCTATGAGGGAAGCAAGTGAAGAAGCAGAAGCTCAGTTTTCTGGTGTTAACTTGGACAGTCAAGCAGCCGCGCTGATTGAGTTCCAACAGGCTTATCAAGCTTCTTCAAGGATATTACAGACTGCGCGTGAACTTTTTCAAACATTAATTGAGGTAGTATGAGGTAAGCCATGGAAGTAAGTACAAAACTATTTAACGCCCAAGCTATAAAGAACTTTGGTAAAATCAATGAAGAAATTCAAGATACCCAAGCCAGAATAGCGTCTGGAAAAAGTTTCTTAAAAGCATCAGATGATCCAGTTACAGCCTCTAACCTATCAGCTAAGAGAGAACAGAAGATACTTTTGGAAAGATTTGTAAAAAACTCTAATACGGCAAAGACACGGTTAGATCTGGCAGACAGCGGACTAAATCAGGTTATTAATGTTTTAACAAGATTTAGTGAAATCTCCATCCAAGCCGCTAATGATACCTATGGTGTTGATGATAGATTAGCAATGGTTAAAGAAATGGAAGAATTGTCTACCTTAGTTTTAGAAATTACAAATACACAAGACGCAAATGGCAAAAGTATTTTTGCTGGTTTTAAGGCTGCTACCAGTGCCTTCAACAAGAGGTTAGCTGGTTCGGTAGAGTATGTAGGTGACCGAGGGAAACATGCCTTACAAGTTTCAGAGAATATGAAAGTAGTGTCAGGCCTTGATGGAGGTACTGTTTTTGGTGCGATCAAAACTGAAGACAGTCGAAAAAGCATATTCGAAATTCTTGAAAATTCTATTAATGCTGCCAAAACTGCTAGTCAGGTTAGCAGTAAGGGAACAGCTCCTGCTAAGGCTGAATTAGATCTTGCGGTCTCAAGGAATCCTCAAAATTGGTCATTTGATCTTGAAGGTAGCGAAGGTAAAATTAATATTAACATGAGATTATCCCAAGCAAATTTGTCAGATCTAAAAGATGAAATAAACCTTTACACTGATAAAACAGGTATTGAGGCTTCCTATAACGAAACCACAAAAAAAATTACTTTAACGGAGAAATTTGCACGTGAATTAATAATATCAAATTTGGAGATAGAAGGCGTAACGACGGCTTCTTCTGAACCAGAGTTTTATATGCAAATGGAAAGTATTGACGGTGAAGGTAATAAAATTGGCCATCCACGTCAAATTGTTGACAAAGATCAGGTAATGTCAACTTCAGTAGGAGATATTAAAAAATCGATAAATCATATTAGTAATCAATTAGCTTTTATTGGTGCTCAGACAAGAAAGACGGATCAACAACTTAATTTCTTGGGAGAAAGGTTAACTATTGTTACTGCTGAGGTTTCAGAGCTGGGAGATGCCGACCTAACTAAGTTAGTTACAGACTTACAGGCAACGATCGTTAATCGTGATGCCGCTCAAGCCGCATTTGTTAAGATAGGCCAGCAGAGTTTATTTGATTTCTTAAAATAAGGGCAAAGTTGGCATAGTTAATGCATATTACTTGGTGAAAGAATAACAGGTAGAAAGATATGAGTACAATAGGATCTAATATAGCGGCGTTAAAGTCACTACATAACCTAAGATTAAATGAGGATGGCTTTGCAAAAGCCACAGAAAGATTATCTTCAGGTAAAAGATTGAATAGCGCAGGCGACGATGCTGCAGGAGCTGCAATTGTTAACAGAATGTCATCGCAAATCGCTGGGATGAATGTAGCTATTAGAAATGCCGGTGATGCCATATCAATGTCCCAGGTAGCTGAGGGTGCTCTTCACGAAGTCTCTGAAATTCTGCAGAGAATGAGAGAATTGGCTGTCCAAGCTGCCAATGGGTCTTATAGTGGGGCAGACAGAGTTTCGCTAAACCAAGAAATTGTTTCTCTTAAAAAGGAACTTATAAGAATAGGTGAAACAACAACTTTCAACACAACAAAATTATTGAACGGAACTTTTCAAGATACTGAGTTTGAAATTAGCTTTGATGAGTCTCCTCAGCATACACATTCGCTTAGCATTGAGGACATACGACCGAATAAAATTGGAATGTGGAATGTTTCATCACAAACTGAGAA
>CACFNV010000077.1 GCA_902567635.1 uncultured Alphaproteobacteria bacterium | reverse complement strand
ATCATCGCATAGTATATCCCCTCGCCTGAAGAGGGAGCGACAACTCCTGCAGCATCTCCAGCCAAAACTACATTATCTTCATTGTCCCATTTCTCAAGAGGTTTCAGGGGAATGGGAGCTCCTTCTTTTCTTATAGTCTGACATTTATCTAAACCCGCTTGGGCTCTCAGATCAGATGTAGCTTTTTTTAAATCGACTCCATTTATACCTGTTCCCATACCAACGCTGGCAGATTTACCATGGGGGAATACCCATCCATAAAAATCTGGTGAAATTTGACCATCGTAAATTACATCACATCTATTCGGATCATACTCATCCATTTTGCCAGGAGCCTTAATGATTTCATGATAGGCTATGACATAGGGAATTTTGTGAGCATCTTTTATAGCGATTCTGGCTACATTAGATTTTGCTCCATCTGCACCAATAACGTATCGTGTAAGTATATTAGTAATTTTTTTGCTTGAGTGGTTTTCAAAACTCACTTTGGTATATTCAGAGTCTTTACTCAATGCTTTAAAAGTTCCAGTGAATCTATGGGCACCGCAATCTTGAGCTCTGGATCTCAAAAATTCATCAAAAAACTCTCGATCTACCATGCCAACAAAACCGTTTTCTATTGGTATATCCACTTTTCTAGAGGTAGGAGATATCATCCTAGCTGTTTTGATTCTAGCCACAAGTTGAGAGTCAGGTATTTGAAAATCGTCTATTAGTCTTGGAGGAACTGCGCCTCCACAAGGCTTTATCCTCCCTGCTCTATCAATAAGAGCGACCCTAAATCCTTTTTTCGCCAGAGCCTCTGCAGCAGTGGAACCGCTCGGACCTCCTCCAATTATTGTTGCATCATATATCATTTTAATTCACCATTCCTAATGTTGTATTTGTTGTTTGACTTTTGTTAATAATGTAAATCCCAAAAAAAGCAGATAATATAAAAAGCATGCCCTGGATTGAAAAAACCATGCCATATGACATTGCTGGTTGATTAATAAATGAACTGAAAGTATCAACTAATGACGTACTTATAAGTGCAGCTATTCCTGCTGCATATGCTTGGGAAGCTCCCCATAAACCCATTCTTGTGCCCTCTCTGTCCGCTGTCGACCCCTCACTAGCAAGCTTCATCATGGTACCTAATATGCCGGCAGTAAAAACACCATTTGCTATGCCCAGAGTTAAAACGGCAATCTTTAAAAGTGCCTGGTCAGCTAAATTTACTCCTAGAATGGATATCAGAAAAAGAGAAGCTGCAGAAACTAAACATCCTGTGATTAACCAAAATTTTTCAGACCCTAGTTTAAATATACTTATACACAAAATAACAAATATTATTCCTAATATACTGCCTCCATCCTTCATTCCTGAGAGAGCTGTAGATTCACCCGGTGTTAGCTTGAAGATCTTTCCTGCAAAAGGTTCCAAAATAACCTCTTGCATAAAAAATGCAGTCATCGATAGAAAAACAAAGAACGTAAATAACCTTGCTTCAGGTTCATTCCAAATCTGCTTTATCCCAAAAATTAAACTAGTCTCCGTTCCAGTTTCTTTTTTGTGGGCTGTCTGGTATTTAGTTGAAAGTTTCTTTTCTATCCCGAAGATACTTATATAGGTAAATATATTTGCCAGTATTGCGATAGAAGTCACAATAGCAATTAGCTTTTCGTTGGAATATGGGTCTAAGAGGCCACCCACTATTATAGCCGTGAATGCAAGACCAAATATCATCATAAGGAAGGTAATTGAGGCAGCTGCGGCCTTTTGGTTGTTGCGTGTATGTGCGGCCAACATTGCAAGCAAAGGTGTTCCGGAGGCACCTACTCCCAATCCTATTAATGAGTAAGCTAAAATTGAAGTCAGGATCCCGACAGCAAAGCTAAAAGTAAAAATTGTTATTGAAAATGCGGCTGTTATACCACCCAGCCCTAAAATAATCATACCTCGTTTTATCCACTTTGTTCTATCTTTTTCCTGATCTGAAATATAACCCCAGCTTGGCCTAGTTATTTGAACGCCGTAATGAAGAGCGATTAGGAATCCTGGAAGAAGTGCGGGTAAAGCTAGCTCAACAACCATTAGTCTGTTGAAAGTCGAAAGCGGTAATACAACTATTGATCCTATACAGAGCTGAACAATACCTAATCTAAAAATTGAAAACCAAGTCATTTTTCTCATCCTGCCATCAAGAATAATCCGTTGGCACTTACCATCATTCCAATAATGTAAATAAGTACGCCGGTCATATTAAAAAAGGGAGTGTTCTTTTCGGGGTCCTTTATAAGGATAAACATCGCAATCAGCTGAGCAGCTAACATAAGAGTTAATAAAGTAGCAATTCCAGTGAGACCTCCCCAATAAACAAATAGGCCAACAACTAGCATTTGGGGTATTAGCATTACGGTACATG
>CACFNV010000076.1 GCA_902567635.1 uncultured Alphaproteobacteria bacterium | reverse complement strand
GCTCTAAAAACATTTGGAGCTATTTCAAAGTCATTATGATAAAGTACTCTTAAAAATTCGTGATCTATCCAAAACGCATGTCGTTCAGCGGACAGTTTGTTTTTAGCAGAAAAAGTATCAGATAAATGCTTTCGCCACCTCTCATCAAACTTCTCAAATTTTTTTTTCAATTGTAACAAAATATCGGTTCCTTAACGAATTATTAGTACAACAGAGATTCTTGAGCAAGACTTTTGATAAAAACCAAGAGATAGCTTGCAAACATTACAATGTTTAAATAGAAATTGATAAAGTGTAGAGGAAGAGTAATGAAAGCATCAAATGGGAAAATACATAGAGCATTGCCTGGTCCGTCAATAATTCCTGATAAAGTTCTTCAGGCCATGCAGAGACCTGCTCCAAATATATATGGAGGTGAGCTCGAAAATATAACGCATTCTATTCTTAAAGAAATTGCTCTGCTAGCTGGAACAAAAGGCAGGGTGGTACTGTATATTTCTAATGGTCACGGTGCTTGGGAAGCAGCAATATCTAACTTATTTAAAAAAGGTGACAAAGTTTTAATTATTTCTACTGGGGTTTTTGGTTCTAATTGGGGTAGCATGGCTGATAAAATGGGCTTAGATACTATCTATCTTGAATATGGCATGGAAGACATTTTAGATTTTGATGATTTAGCTAAAATAATTTCAAATGACCAAAATCATGAGATAAAGGGTATTCTAACAGTTCAATCTGATACAGCCTCTTCTATTCTTACTGATGTTAGTAAAGTGCGTCATGTACTGGATGAGCACAATCATCCCGCTTTATTCCTTGTGGATAGTATAGCATGTTTCGGGTGTGATGAAATGCATATGGACAAATGGGGTATAGACGTTTTACTTACAGCGTCACAAAAAGGTTTGATGGCACCTCCTGGATTAAGTTATTTGGTAATAAATGACAAAGCTGAGGAACAAGCTAGGAAAATTACAGAGAAATCTGCTTATTGGGACTGGGGACCCAGACTTGAACCCTCAAAATTTTATGAAATTTATTGTGGAACAGCACCTACACATCTTCTTTTTGCTCAAAAAGCTGCTTTGGACATCATAAGAGAAGAAGGTAAAGAAAATATTATTAATAGGCATTTAATCCTTGCAAAAACAGTATGGAAAGCTATCGATGTATGGCAAGAAGAAGGACCATTAAATTTCAATGTTAAACATGAAAAAAATAGATCAAAAGCTGTAACTACTGTGGTTGCCAAGAAGTTTGATTTGAAGCCGTTTAAAGATTGGGTTGAGGCAAATACTGGCGTTGAGTTGGGTATTAGTCTTGGGTTTGAAGGCGAGGATTATTTTAACGGAAATTCAGCATTCAGAATTGCTCACATGGGGCACCTTAACCCACATATGATATTAGGAGTAATAAGTTCGATTGAGATGGGCCTTATTGCTACAAATGTTCCCTTTAAATTAGGAGGCGTTGAAAATGCTATGAAGTACCTCGCAGAGGCAATAAATTCTGACAGTTAATTTTTTCTAATTATTTCTGCTAAAGCCTTTTCTAGGTTTCTCAAATCCTCTTCTTGTCCAGCTGATACTCTAATAAATGAATTCAATGGGGCGACTCCCGGCATCCTTACAAAAATTTTATTTTTAATTAATTCTGTTAATATATTTTTGGCGTAGTTTGAATCTTTTCCCATGTTTATCGCTACAAAATTTGTGTGAGACTCTAATGATGAAAATCCCATTTTGCTAAAAATACTTTTAATTCTTAACTTAGACTCTTCCACAGCTTTTAGAGTTTTTTTAAGATACTCTTGGTCTTCCAATGCAGCAAGAGCAGCAATTTGCCCTATTTTATTAACCCCAAAATGATTACGAACCTTATTAAAAGACGATATTAATGTTGAATTTCCAATAGCATAACCAACTCTTAAACCAGCTAAACCATAGGCTTTGGAAAAAGTCCTAAAACGAATTACGTTGCTTCTTGATGTATCTAATTCAGGCAATTCATCTTGGTCTACAAAATCTGAATAGGCTTCATCCAGACAGAGTAATGTATCATCAGGCACCTCATCAATAAATTTTTGCACCTCTTTTTTTCGATGGAATGTACCCATTGGATTATCTGGATTTGAAAAATAAAGAATTTTTGCCTTAACTTTCTTAGCTTCTTTAATTAATCCATATAGGTCTTCATGAAAGTTTTTATAAGGAACAAGCGATAATTTACCACCAAAACCAACTACATGATAGTTGAAAGTGGGATACGCTCCTAAGGATGTAACTACTTGTTCGCCAGGTTCAACAAAAAGTCTTACGAGATAACCTAATAGACCATCTATTCCCTCTCCAACAATAAAGTTCTCTCGTTTTAAAGAATAAAAACTTGCCAAAGCATCAATTAAATCAAAGTTTTCTGGGTCACCGTACTGCCAAGATGAAGTGGCTGCAATTTTTATGACATCTTGAACCTTTTTTGATGGGCCAAAGACACTTTCATTAGCTCCGATACGAGCCAAAAATTTATAATTATTTTCTCTTTCTTGGGTCTCAGGTCCTACAAAAGGTACAGTAGCTGGTAGATC
>CACFNV010000075.1 GCA_902567635.1 uncultured Alphaproteobacteria bacterium | reverse complement strand
AAAGAATTATAGTGATGTGGGTTTAGAATGCGCTGATATTGTGGTGGCTTTAGGGGGAGACGGATTTATGCTTCAAACGCTCCACTTAGTATGTAACAAAAGCGTTCCCGTTTATGGAATGAACAAAGGTACTGTTGGCTTTTTAATGAATAAATTTTCCGAGACGGACTTACATAATAGAATTTATCTGGCGAAAGAGGAAGTAGTATATCCTCTGAAAATGATAGCTACAAAAAGCGATGACAGTGAAGAAGAAGGGCTAGCAATAAATGAAATCTCCCTTTTAAGATCTGGTCCTCAGGCAGCGCATTTAAAAATTTCCGTAGACGGTTCTTTAAGGTTAAAGGAGCTTGTTTGTGACGGTGCTCTAGTTTGTACGCCTGCTGGATCAACCGCATATAATTACTCAGCCCATGGACCTATATTACCAATAGGTGCGAATATATTAGCTTTAACTGCTATGTCGGCCTATAGACCACGAAGATGGCGAGGAGCTCTTCTACCAATGGATGCTCGGATAGACATAGAAATAATTGATTTCGCAAAAAGACCTGTATCTGCAGTAGCCGATGGGGTTGAAGTCAAAAATGTAAAAAAGGTTTCAATATTAATAGAGAAAAAAATAGAACATAGGCTATTATTTGATCCAGGTCATGGTTTAGAGGAACGATTGTTGAAAGAGCAATTTGAATAAAAGTAGTATAATGAGCCAACAGCTAACTTTTAGCCTTTCTTATAAAGAGGCGCTGGAAAAAGAAGATTTCTTTTTCTCTCAGTGTAACTTAAATGCAGCTACAGTTTTAGGTAATTGGGATAATTGGACATTTGGCATGATGGTTTTGGTAGGTCCTAAGTATTCAGGTAAAACTCACCTTTGCTCGGTTTGGGCAAAAGAGACAAATGCGTTAAGAATAAAAGTTAACGAAGCAAAAAATAAGTTGGATCACTGTCTTAGGATGAATTTCGTTTGTATTGAAGATATCAATTATGCCTATTCGTTTCAAAAATTTCACAATTGGACTCTCAGTTATTTGATGGTTTTAAATTTAGTAAGTTTGGAGGAGAGTTTGATGCCGCTCGACCCCTTCCTGACAAAGATGGATTGCCAATAAAATATTCATGACAACTAAAACGCTTCTCATTATTTTCATAATCGTGTTTTTTGTAGTTGCCGTCGGATTGTAAAACCCATGATTGATCTTTGTCGGCTAGATTGGCTGCCATAACTTGGTTTACTATTTGTGATTTTACTGTTGAGTTTGTAATTTCCACAAACGATTCTACCCTTCGATTTAAGTTTCTTCCCATCCAATCAGCAGAAGAGATAAAGACTTTTGCCTTATTAGAAGGAAGCTTGTAACCATTCCCAAAAACCGATACACGACTATGTTCCAAAAACCTGCCGATAACAGATTTTACTCGTATATTTTCTGATAAGCCTTTTATACCTGGTCGTAAACCACAAATGCCTCTGACGATCATATTAATTCTGACACCAGCATTACTAGCCTTATAGAGCATATCAATTATTTCAGGGTCAATAAGTGCATTTAATTTTATCCAAATTTCTGCAGGTTTTGACTTTCTAGCAAAACTAATTTCTTTTTCAATCAAAGCTATTAAAGTTGTTTTCAAATTCAAAGGAGCCAAAGTCAAATTTTCCAGATCCACGGGCTTTATATAACCAGATAAATAATTAAACACCTTGGTGACATCTCTACCTAAAGCTGGGTCGGAGGTAAAAAGACTAAGATCTGTATATATTTTTGCTGTATCTGGGTGATAATTACCAGTTCCTATATGGGTGTAAGTTCTAATTACCCTACCTTCTTTACGTACAATATTAGATAGCTTAGCATGCGTTTTCCAATCCATGAAACCATAGACTACCTGAGCACCTGCTTTTTCTAAATTACGTGAAACATTTATGTTATTAGCCTCATCAAAACGGGCCTTAAGTTCTACCAAGGCAGTTACAGTCTTTCCATTTTCTGCTGCTTCACATAATGCCTTTACTATTGGACTATCAGGGGTGGTTCGGTAAAGGGTTTGTTTTATGGCTATTACATTGGGATCTCTGGCCGCCTGCTCAAGAAAACTAACCACAATATCAAAAGTTTCATAAGGATGCTGCAACAGAAGATCTTTTTGTTTAATTGCCGAAAAAACATCGCCGTTAAAATCTTCTATTCTCTCGGGGCTTCTCGGTACAAATGATTTCCATTTCAAATTACCAGCTGTAGGAATAATTAATTCGTCTAGATCTGATAAACCTATCATCTCATCAACCTCTATTACCTGCTCCCTATCTACCCCTATCTCTTTACAAATCAAATTCACAAGGCCATGCGCAGAGCTTTTTGTTATCTTCATTCTTATAACTTCTCCGCGCTTTCTTCGCTTCAAGGCTATTTCGAATTCTCTAACGAGATCTTCTGCTTCCTCCTCAACTTCCAAGTCACTATCTCTTAGTATTCTAAATGAAAAATACTCTTCTAATTTATATCCAGGAAAAATACTTTCAACAAATGCTACTATAAAGGTTTCAAGAGGAAGAAATCTTTTTTCTCCACTTTTCCCATCACGTATTTTTTGAAATCGTTGTAACATTCCGGGTATAGGAACTAATACCT
>CACFNV010000074.1 GCA_902567635.1 uncultured Alphaproteobacteria bacterium | reverse complement strand
TACCTTTCATAAACTCTCACCGTACCCTCATCGTCGTTGACAAAAAATTCATAATCCATCACAAGTTCGTCGTCAGCGGTGGTCTTTTCAACCATTTTTTGAAAATGCTCTTTTGCCTCCCCTAGTTTACCATCTCTAATTTTTGCACTTATTAACCAACTTATATTATCCTTATTTGACACCTGAAATTCCTCCTTTTTCTAATAACAGTTTAACAATTCTAATACCTCAATTTCGCTATCGCTCTTTAGCTTCATTAATCCTTTGGACTTTACCTCCAAATCACTCCTAGCTGACATCCATGCCTCATTAGATAGAATTATTTCATTCGGCTCTGTAGAATCACACAAATTAAAAGCTGTATTTACGTTACCCCCAAGAATATCAAATTGAAAACTTTTCTTCCCTATAAGCCCTGCCACGAGGGGTCCAAAATGAATACCTACATGGATTGACCAATTATGACCTGAGCCAAGGGCTATCTTTTTAAGATTAAGCGCACATTTGGCAGCAGACTGAACCGGGTTCTCTAAACTTCTAGTAAGACCTCCAGTGGCCAATATAGCGTCACCCACTGTTTTGATTTTTTCTAATCCAGAATTTTCAATTTCATTCTCAAACTTTTCGAATATTTCCTGAAGATTATCGATAACTTTTTCTGGTGGATTTGATTCGCAAAAAGCAGTAAATCCAACCAGGTCACAAACCAAGATAGCAATATCATCATATTTGCGTGGTCTTACTAAGCCTGAAGAGTTAAGTTCTTCCGCAACTTTTTCTGGCAAAACCTGCTTGAGCAAAGTCTGTGTTCTTTTTTTATCAGCTTCAACCTTGCTTAAATAGTTCTCCTCACTATCACGAAATCGCTTTTTTTCTAGGCAAGCTGTGACTCTAGCCTTTAGAAGGGTAGCATTTATCGGTTTTGTTATGTAGTCATCCGCTCCACTACTAATACATTCAGCAGTGGTCTCTATTTCATCTGCGGCTGTGACCATAACAACAGGTATACTTCTGTTCTTCGGATCTGCTTTCAATATTTTCAATACTTCTAAGCCACTAATATCAGGCATCATAAGATCAAGCAGTATAAGATCAAAATTTTCTTCTTTGACAAGTTCAAGTGCTTTTTTTCCACAGTCAGCTTGGCTAATAGCAGAGTATCCGCTCCTTGATAACCTTCTTTCAAGAGTGAATCTATTATCTTCAATATCATCTACTATCAATATTTTTTGACTGGAGACATTCATAATTAACTAGGAACTTCTATATATTGGCCTATCTTACCCAACAGCCTTTTTATATCAACTGGCTTAGTATCATAATCGCTACAACCAGCTTTTAATGCCCTATCTCGATGTTCTGGCATCGCATGAGCAGAAAGCGCAATAATCGGAATCTCTTTTATTTCGTCCATCCCTTTTATTTTTTCAGTAGCCGTCCATCCGTCCATTGTTGGAAGGCTCAAGTCCATTAATATCAAATCTGGCCTTTCTTCTTTTGCCATATCTATTCCCTCTTGACCATCTCCAGCAATAATTATTTCAAACCCTTTCTTCTTTAGCCTGCGGCTAAGCATATAAATATTGTCAGGGTTATCTTCAACGTACAAAATTTTCATTATTTTACCTTACCTGAAATGGTCTCTATTGTTTTTACAAGCTCATCGGCAATTCCAGTATCTGACATAGTTGATTTCTCTAAAACTCTGGCGGTTTCCGAGGACAAAAATGCTCTGTCTTTTTCATCTAAATCTGCGCCAGTAATAACAACTACTGGTGCAAGTTCTTTAAACTCATCTCTATAATTTTCAATAAACTCAAAACCGTTCATTATAGGCATCATAAGATCAAGTAAAATTAGGTCTGGTTGGGGATTAGAGGAATTTCTTATCAAATCCAATGCTTCCTTTCCATTTTCTGCTTCCAGAACCTGATAATCAGAGCTAATCAACGACTCTTTAATTGTAAAACGCAGATCCTTATTATCTTCTACCACCATAATTACTTTACCACTCTTTTCCCCAATTAGTTTTTCAATCGAAGCAATAAGTCTTGTTCTCTCCACAGGTTTTGATAAATAATCAGCGGCACCCAATGAGAATCCTTTCTTTTTTTCATCTATTATTGAAGCCATAATCACGGGAATGTGAGAAACCTCATTATCAGCTTTCAAGGTTCTCAATACAGACCATCCGTCTAAATCTGGCATTAAGATGTCTAAAGTAATAGCATTAGGTTTATATTCTCTCGCCATTTTTATGCCTTGCGCACCATCTAAAGCTTGAAGAACAATAAAATTATTTTTCTCCAAGTGTCTTGTCATTAAATCCCTTATTGTGGGATCATCATCTATTACTAATATGGTCTGCTTACCTTTAGTATTTGAGGACTCTAATGCCTTCTTGTTTAAACTCTCGAGGTCTTCAGCAATACTTTCACTCTTATCTTCAGTTAAATTATTTTTAAATGACACAGAAAATGTCGTTCCTTTTCCTAACTGACTGCTGACTGAAACATCTCCTCCCATTAACTTAGCCAGATTTTGCACTATTGTTAAACCTAAACCAGTGCCTCCATACTTACGTGTCGTCGAAGCATCAGCTTGAGTAAATGCATGAAAAAGTTTATCCATCTGCTCCTTTGTCATTCCAATACCAGAATCTTTAACATCAATTTTAATAATTTCTTCATTATTAAATTTTTTCGATCCAACAGAGATAGAAATTTTTCCGTCTT
>CACFNV010000073.1 GCA_902567635.1 uncultured Alphaproteobacteria bacterium | reverse complement strand
CTGCAAAGAAAATTGTCGAAATGCCGAAAAAACCGACATAAAACGGCCCGATCCAAAAATCAAATAAGTCTCGTCCAATTAATGTTCCCCCGGGGACACGGTACTTTTTCTCAAAACTGAGTAATGCCATTTCATGACCTCCATTCTTTCAAAACACATAGCCCTAATAGGCCGACTGTATAGCCACGGGCGAGATCCTAAGGGGGGACTGGTTCTCGCCCATAGCGTTCTTTAGGCTTACTACCCGGGCATTAGCCCATTGCAGTAAACCAATTAAATTTCGGATAGCTTAGCAAGACCAAGTGAATTAGACTTGCAAGCAAAAAGAGAAATACGCCCTGGGCGACAAAAACTCGCCGAGGATCGAATATTAGCCATATCTTATAAAATTGACTCATTATATTCTCCTTATCCTACTAGTTGAACCACGGGAACTTGATCCATGTCGCAATATGGGCAACTATGCACATTACTGTAAATGTCCACAATCCACTCATATAAACGCCATGAAGTTCCTGCGCTTGTTCATCTGTTAAACCTGACAAAGACAGGTCATTATTTCCAGCCATTATACATCCTCCGGATTATTTGACTGCACCCACATAAAAATGGGCCTTGCGCTACAAGTGCCGCGTGCACAAGTAACGATTCCTCTACTCGAAAGTAGAAAGAATTCTTTTGTATCTCTCTTCAAGAGAATATCATGGGTGTAATGGTCTTTGCATTTGCCCATGCCTTACTAAACATATTGTTCTCTATCTTTCCTTTTATTAAGCTCCTGATGCAGGTGAATAATGCTATAGGTAAAGAAATCAGAAATATTATGGTAAAATAAAACCTATATTCCCAAATTAATTTTTTTCTGTTTTTTGTCATAAGTGTCCCTCCTTAAGCTACCTTGTTTTTATTTTCCGAAGCTGCCTGCTCAGGATCAAGTTTTTTAATCGTTTCTTTGGCTACTCTCAGATCACCGTTTTGCAACGCAATTTTTTCAGCCTGATCTCTCAATGTTTTTGTGGCAGAGATCCTGGTTAACGGTGAGTGCTTAGCAACTATTTTTTCTAAAATCTCTTTAGCTTCTTCGTCCCAAGGTAAGTCTTTCCGCAACTTTGTGAGCGTTGCATCTGCTTGGTCCATTTCTGAAGCAAGCGGTAAAATATGAAACAAGGCATCAAAAAGGCCATTGCAGATTTCTTGAAGTAAGTATGTTGCACCTGCGTACCCCATCATTGGCGTACCCGTCGCTCTCCTAATAGCTGCTCCAGGAAAACTGGCTGGAATAAAGGAAGCCTTTGGCCCAAAACCTTGTCCTACCTCGGCCTGATACATCTTTTCATTAATAGATCCCATCAAAACAAGAGGTCTTGTTTGCTTTATTAGGTTTCTTATTTTCTCATTGTCAGTTTTTTTACCGACTATTCTGGCAACTGCAAACTTACAAGGCAGTCCTAGCTCATTCTCCAAGAAATTTCTTACACCCCTAGTATAAGTTTCATTGGCTACAATTCCAAAACTGGCAGTAGCAAAGAAATCTTGGGTGACCGACCGCCACAAATCCCAGACGGGTTTTATTGTTGAATGCTTTTCTTTCTCAATAAAGCCTTCAGGATCTATTTTCAAAATTTCTCCCAATTTTCTCAGAAATTTTGTAGTACTGTCTATACCTATTGGGGCCTGCAGATAGGGCTTCCCCAATACTTCAGCTAATCCTCTACCGAACTCTCGGTACATCACAATATTTACATCTGCATTAACGAGCTTAGACATCTCAGATATATGCGCTCCCATTGGCATAACCATATTGACTTCAGCACCCATACCTTCAACCAATCGCCGGATCTCAGCTAAATCAGATGGCATGTTAAAAGTCCCATACATAGGACCCAATATGTTTACTCTTGGTTTAGCATTTTCATCTCTTTTTGCCTCTTTAGGCATTCTTCCTTTTGTCATCCCAAAATTAGTGAAAAGCCATGTCATTGATCTATCTGCTGCTTGCCATTGGTCTTCATCAATTGTTCTTGGCAAGAATCTTTGAATATTTGTTCCTTGAGGAGTTACTCCTCCCCCTATCATCTCTGCAATAGAACCTGTAACGACAACTGCGGGCAAAACAGGATCAAGAGTATCCCAAGCACGCTTCATTGCTCCTTCAGTTCCTTCTCTTCCTAACTCTTCTTCTCCCAATCCGGTAACAACAATTGGTAACTCATGCGGAGGTAAAGCGTCAGTGTAATGAAGAACAGAGGTTACAGGAAGATTTTCGCAACCAACAGGTCCATCTACAACTACTTGTAAGCCCTTCACGCCACAAAAGGCATAAACGGCGCCCCAATATCCACCAGCTCTGTCATGATCTTGAATTAACATTAAATCATTTCCTCTGCTTTAGCCGCTATTTTTCTCTTTTCAATCTTCTTTGCCTGATGCGCACGAAATTGCGGTTTTAAATTTGGCTCTCCTTCCCAAACACCTGCAGTATCACCTTCTCCAACCCCCTCGAAAAAGCTCTTCATATTTTCCATTCGCGACCCATTATCTATCGCATTCAAAATTACCTCTGCCAAGCTGCCTGCTCCCGCTACACCCATTATTGGGCGAGCAGAGATCAGATTTGTATAATAAAGAGATGGAATACCTAACTCTTTTGCCTTCTGTACTACGGGAGTAGTTCCTATGGCTATATCTGGCTTAACACTTTTAACAGCCGAAATATCATCTTCTAAGCTTGCCCTATATTTAACAAATACACCTTTGCTCTCCAGCCACTCCTTATCAGCTAATGACCATTTTGTATTTGGGCATGCGGTTCCTACATAAGGCACCTCTGCGCCAGCCTCGATTAAAGTTCTAGCAACTATTAGCTCGGAACCCTCATAACCTGAGACA
>CACFNV010000072.1 GCA_902567635.1 uncultured Alphaproteobacteria bacterium | reverse complement strand
ATTTGGCTGAGAAGCTTTGGCTTGAGTTGAGTGTCTACAAATCTCTGGAGTAAACAGTAGGTTCTCTCCTAAGATTTTAACCGAGTCCAAATATCTAAAATATTTAAAAAATACGGTTTGCTAAAAAGGTTAAGTGTGCTGAACTTTAAATTTGTCGAACTAAATGCCGTTGCACCCCTTTTGTCGCACATGGCCTGATATCCAACTTTGTATCCTAAATATGGAGATAAAACTGTTCCTGAACCACAAAAACCCATGGCATAATTAATTTTGTTAATTCGACCCACATGAGGCAACTGATTAAAGGTAAACCCTGTATTGCCAGACCAGCTATAGTCTATATTTATTTCTCTCATTTTGGGCCAAATCTCAATCATCGTTTCTTTCAACCTCGAAGTAGCTTTTTCGTTGGTTATATTCAACATAGAAGCCCTTCCTCCAAATATTATTCGTTTATTATCAGGTGATTTTCGAAAGTAAGAGTGCTTTGATCTTGTCTCAACCAACATCTTATTTGATGGGATGAGGCTTCTAATAAAGTTGTCTGACAATTCTTCAGTAACAACTATATAACTTGGAATAGGAAAAACTCTTCTGAAAAACCAAGGAAAATTGTTTCCAGTGTAACCGTTTGTTGCCATAATAATCTTGCTTGCATTAATTGATCTTCCATTGCTAAGAAATACAGTCCATTTTTTATTGTTTCTGTCTATTCTTTTTGCCTCAATATTAGAGTTTATCTGCACACCTTTACTCAAAGCAAAATTGATAAGTCCATCGTGAAATTTTTTAGGGTTAAGAGAGCAATGTTCAGAAAAATGAATGCCGCCATAATATTTTTCCGTTGAAATATATTCAGTTAAATCTTTCTTTTCCAAGATATCAATTTTTGCATCTGATTTTCGAGTAATATTTTCAGCCATTTTTTTCTGAGATGTAAAATGATCTTTTGTCCAAGCCAGTTGAATTCTTCCAGAATTATGAAAATCACATTTTATTTTATTTTTCTGTATTATGTCCCTTACAAAATTTAATGCAATCGGAGCTTCTTCAAAAATTGCGTCAGCTACAATTTCCCCAAAAGTATTTTTGACTTTTTCCCAACTTACTCTTGGATGTGCTCCAAACATTCCCCCATTTCTTGTTGATGCGCCTTCTCCCGGATTAGCTTGATCAATAACTAAAGTGTGTGCGCCAATCTCGCTTGTAGCTAACGCGGCACACAAGCCTGTATAACCTCCTCCAATTATCAGAACATCGACTTTGGTTGGCACTTCTTTTTTCCCAGAAAAAAAAGAATTATTTCCTTCCCACCAATAAGGATATTGTTTTAAGTTCTTGATACTGTTCTTCCTTTAAATAATGATTTTCCCTAACTCCAAGGATAGGGACTGTTTGAAACTGGATGTAAATTACCTTGTTCAAATCGGTTGAATCTAAAAGGATCGAGTAAGGATTGCTTGTTACCTAAAATCTCTTCGACCATTAAATGTCCCACACCAATCATTTTCCATCCATGATTAGAATCTGCTATTATGCTGACATTTTCTCTAAAGTGATCAAAAATTGGAAAACTATCTGGAGTAAAACAACCTATCCCACCGGACGGTTCTTTATTATAACTTGACATTGTGCCTTCAAACCTTTTGTGGCAATGAGCAAGAGCTGAAACCCACATGTTTGCAAACTTTTTACTGGAAATAAACTCAGTGCTAGAAGGCCCATACGGATCTACAGCAACGTCGTCTACCGGAGTTTCTACTTTATATGGAGATGCTCCCCCTTGTACACCACCAAAATGGGGGTCAGGTTTATAATAAATGCCCCATATCTCATCAGTTATTTTTGATCCGTCTATATCGGAATATAATGTCGCATCGGTATCAACATGCATAACTGGCGGAATAGCTCCTTTATTTGTTCGAAGCACCTCGGGGTTGACCTTTAAAACACCTTCTTCAAGCTGCCAATATCGCCACATATTTTCTTCGTGAAAAATACTTTCTTTAGGATTTTTAATATTAATTTTTTGAGGTAGTTCTAACATACTCCACAAATCTCTAATCCATGGGCCCGCTCCAATTACCACTCTATCACACTCAATTGAGCCTCTATTAGTCTCAACACTCTTCACAGCTGTCGAATTATTTTCAGAAATAAAACCTAATACTTCTGTTTCACCATAGATTGTGACACCTAGACCTTCAATGATCTTGGCTAACGAGAAAATAGTTTTTGTTTGATTAGAATAACCCCCTCTCTTTTCGTGAAGAACGGAAGTAATTCCTTTAGCTTGCCAATCATCAAATATTTCCTTCATGTACTTCTCTGAATTCTTTTCTCCCTCAACCAGTACACTTTCGTAATCTATCAATTGTTGTTCATGATGGATCTTTTGAATATCCGCCCTCATTGATTCACAAGAGACCTGCATATAACCGACAGGATGATAATGCAGAGCTCGTGGATCTGATTCCCAGATTTCTACTGAATGAGCCATTAACTTTCTCATTGCAGGTTGGAAATAATTATTCCTAATAACACCACACGCTATTCCAGAGGCCCCAGCGGCAAGTCCAGTTTTATCCAATATTGCAATTTTCCCATCTACAGGAATGTCTAGCTCAATATATTTTTTTGCTAGTTGCCAGGCAGTGGATAGTCCATGAATACCTGCACCAATTATCACGTTTTCGATCCTGGATGGTATTGCCATATTCAAAAATCCCATTTAGATTTCTCAGTAATGTAACATTTTATTCAAAGCTAATTAAAGAAATAGTCAAGAACAAAGAAAAATGAAATACTCAGGATTGAAAATTTTTTTGGAAGGTCTGACAGGTAATAAAAGTTGGAAACCTCTTTGGCGCAATCCAGAGCCAAAGCCCAAGTACGATATAATAATTATT
>CACFNV010000071.1 GCA_902567635.1 uncultured Alphaproteobacteria bacterium | reverse complement strand
TGATTTAATTCTGACAAAACTTTATAGGCAGCAGTAATGTCCATCAAATTATTAAAAGATAAACTTTCTCCTCTAATTAAAGAAAAATCGTTGTTTTCGTCAATAGGAGGAGAGCTTCTAATATATGTTGCTTTTTGGTGAGGATTTTCTCCATATTTAAGATTAAAACCCACTTTTCCACCTACTACTCTTTTGCTAATATCGTCCATATCACCGTTTTTTAGCATCCATTTACTTATAAGCCCGTCATAATAAGCCGTCTCGATAAACGCTTTACCGGCTAAAACTCTTCTTAAATCCAATCCGACTCCGCCATTATTTTCATTAAATTCTTCTTCGATTTTCCTATAATCATTCACATCTGTTAAGACCGTTACACTATTGAAGTTTTTTGCTGCCGCTCTGATCAGAGCAACGCCTCCTATATCAATATTTTCTATTATTTCTTTTTCGATATTTTTATCCTTCACTTTCTCTTCAAAGGGATATAGGTTTACCACCACTAGATCTATAGGTCTTAAACCTCTCTTTTTAATTTCTTTTACACTTCCGGCGTCTTGTCTGTCGAAAAGGATTGGCGCATGAATGCCAGGGTGAAGTGTTTTTACTCTACCTTTTAAAATTTCTGGAAATCCTGTTAAATCTGATACCTCTTTTGCTTCATAACCGTTTTCAATCAGAAATCGTGAGGTTCCTCCTGTAGAAATAATTTCTATTTTTCGCTTTGACAGTATATTTGCCAAATCCAAAAGTTTACTTTTATTGCTAACGCTAATAAGAGCTCTCTTAATTTTTACAAATCCATCTTTCAAGCCGAAACCACCTTTAAGGTCCATTTAATTTCACCGTCACATTTTTTGTAAATGTTTTCTAATATTATTTTTTTTGTTTTGTGCGGTTCATAAAAATCATCTATGTGTATTGAGTCTTCAATGTTTATCTTAGCTCCTTCTACACTAAATCTAAGTATGTGGCCACTTTGTAAATCAAAAAATATTTCATCTCTGTTTCTACGAAATTTCATTTTATGGTGTATATGAAAATGAACCGATAAATTGTATTCTTTTAAATTATCCCTTCTTGTTTCATCTACTAAATCTAAAAAATCTACACCTTCTACTAAGCCTCCCGATAAATCTGCACTTATTTTTCTCCCGACATTTACTCCATAGTCTCTTGCGTATGCATCATGAAAAAGCTCCAGAGACTTTCTTGTAAGAGTTTTGTTTTTCTCTAGGGAAATTTTCTTTGGTCCGCTTTTTAAATAATAGTCTGATAATTGCCCCCAAAACTTTCTGGCAAATGAGCATTGCGACTTGTGATTAACCAACAAAACATTGTGTGCTTTTGAGCTTTGACAATATTTCCTGTATTTAACCCCAAAACGACTACCGCCACCACAATTTACAAAGATAGGCTCTTTTCCAAAGTTCAATTCAAAAGAAGAAAATCCAGCATGAGCATTTCTTATTTTTTTTCCATACCTTGGGATTTCTGTATCTATCAAAATCGATACCCTTCCCCCTTCTATCTTCTCAAAGCCAGCTACATTATCATGGTTTATAATATTTCTTTTTTTGGTAAAATTTGAATTAATCATGAAATCTTTGTAACTGCCCACTGACCCGCCATGGGCGCTAATAAGATTTCCATTATTAAACTGTAGATATCTTATCGCTGTCGCCAGCTGATCTGTAGTTTCTATCTGGAGTCTTAAATCTTGTCTTATTGGTTTGCTTTTTAATTCTGATAGGATTGATTGGCTTTCCATTGCCATTAAATGAATATCGAGTATCTCTTGCGGGTTTCTGATTAATCCTTTTTCCACTTCCTTTAAGTACTGTTTTAAATCTCTTGAAAAAAGTTTAGAATAACTAGAAATCTTGTTCTCTTTAACATCAAGGATATAGCTGGAAATAATAAGACCTTGGATTAGATGTAATCTTTCGAAAAGATCATTAACGAAAGGCCTTAATGTTTTAATATAAAGAAAATCAACTTTAAGTATATTTTCTACTTTTTCTCTAAGCTCTTTGTTAAGCGCGCTTTTTAAAAAAAGAAAATTCTTTGATATTGATCTTAATCTGTCAGTTGCAGGGAGAATATCTTTTCTAACTTTATCAAAAGGGAATTTTTCAATCCAAAGAGCTGTTTTTTCTCTTGATTGATGACCATTTAATGCTGATAGATCGTTCAACCAATCCAAGCCATTTATTGCCCTTTCTACCTCTGTCGAAAAAAGTTGGATTTTCCAAGGAGTATCAGTTTCTACATCTAGTTTAACATTTGCAAAAACAAAGTTTTTTTCTAAAAGCATCTTTCCAATATTTTGATCTCCATAAGATCCAAATATTAAACTTCTTCTTTGACCAAAACGAGGTTTTAAATACTCAATTCTCGAAAAAAAACCAGCTAACGTTTTTCCTACAAACTTAATTGCTAAACTCAAATGAATCTGAAAATTAAGGCCATTGCTCATCTTTATTTTTCTTCCTGTGATTTGATATAAGCCATATAAAATCCATCCACCCAACCTTTATCAGAGAGCAAGTGTGGCAATACTCTTATTCCACCATTTCTGTCGATATTACGTTGATCCAAATGAAAACCATTAACATCTGCATGAATCTGTTTAAATGTTTTGTTAATCTTTAAGAACCTTAATATTTGATCTTCTCCTTCTTCTTTAAGTAGAGAACATACAGAGTATATTATCAAACCACCCTTTGATATCCAGTTAGTGGAAGACTGTAGGAGATTTTCTTGCATCAATAAAAGGTTTTTTAACCTTTTATAAGGATCAAGAAACATTAGGTCCGGGTTTTTACTTAAAGTGCCAGTAGAGGTACAAGGCGGGTCAAGAAGTATATAGTCGTATTTTTTTTTTGGTGTAAATTTAAAGATATCTTCGCAGACCAAATCTACCTTGTAACCGA
>CACFNV010000070.1 GCA_902567635.1 uncultured Alphaproteobacteria bacterium | reverse complement strand
TTATGAAGTTTTAGAATTATTACAAAAAGTTGCCTTGGAAAGAAAAATTATCGGGATTGATATGGTCGAGGTAGCCCCTGGATATGATCCTACGGAAAAAACTCAAATACTAGCTGCACAAATTCTCATGAATTTTTTAGGCTTTATTTTTTCTAAATAATCATTTTAGGCTCTATGCCTATATCCACTTTTTCGTGCTTTGTTTGAAGGTTTATTAAATTATTTATAATTGTCTTACTTGCAGGACATGTTTTTCTTGTCTTTAGAGAAACATGTAATAGTAAATGTTCTCCTGTTGCTAAAACCTCTTGCTTCATGTTTTTTAACAAATGTATGACATGAAGTTTTTTTTCAGCCCCTTTTAATATTTTTGTAGTTATATAAACTTCTTCACCAACTTTAATTTCTTTCAAATGTCTAATATTTGTCTCTACGGTAAAATAAGAATTACCCTTGTTTATATAATCTTTATCACACCCTATAAAATTCATTACAGCATCAGAGGCATCACCAAAGCAGTTAAGATATCTATATTCTGTCATGTGCCCATTATAGTCTGCCCATTCCGGTGGGATTACTTTTGAGAAGGAAACAAGTAAATCTTTTCCAATTCCTGTCTCTTTTTCTCTAGCATCTTGGGCTTGTTCATCAAATAAATTCTTTTCATACCTTGATAGATTTAGACCTGAGGCCCAGCGGTTATTTTTCAGAGCCTTCTGAATCTCAACAAGATTCCTATCTCTAATTTCCTCTAGTTCAGATATTGTATATTTTCCGGATTGTAAGTCAGACTGTGAACAAATTTGTTCGATCAGACTATTATCGAATTTAGGCACGTCAGTTAATCTAGACCAAGGCCATTGAAGTGCTGGACCAAACTGATCTAAAAAGTGGCGCATTCCATTTTCGCCACCGGCAATTCTGTAGCTTTCAAACATACCCATTTGAGCAAAACGGATGCCAAAACCTGAGGTAATTATTTGATCTAATTCTTCAGTTGTACATATTCCATCTTTTATAAGCCACAAACCTTCCCTCCACATAGATTCTAGCATTCTGTCGGCAACAAATGCGTCTATTTCCTTTTTAATAAGTATGGGTGTCATTCCTATGTCTTTAAGGAGTGACATAATAGTCTTTATTAAGGCGTCATTTTTTTCCTTACCAGGGACTACTTCTACCAAGGGCATCAAATAAACAGGGTTAAAGGGGTGAGTAACAAGTAAATTTTGTGGACTAGGAATTTTATGCTGGAGGTCACTGGGCTTAAATCCAGAGGTTGACGATAATATTGGAATATCCTTAGAGATATCCTGAATTTCCTTGTAAGCATCACGTTTTATATCCAAATTTTCAGGCAAACTCTCAATTACATAATGTGAATTACCGATAGCCTCCTCTAGCGAATTGGTTAAAGTTAATTTACCATGATTACGCAAAGGAGCTTCTGTTAATTTGGAATAAGATTTGGCAGCTCTTTCTATGATTTCTTTGGTACGCTTGTAGCTACCTTTTTGTTTGTCAAATACAGTAACGTTCACCCCATTTAAAACGAGACGAGCTACCCAACCAGACCCAATCACACCTGCACCTACGCATGCAACATTTAAAGATTTGAGAATCATATTTTTTTTAGGTTTAATTTTTTTCTAACATCATCGGGGCTCATAATGTTACTTCCTAAGGCTTCAATTATATTAACTGCCTTTTCAACCAACTCATAATTTTTTGCTAACCTTCCCTTTTCAAGCCAAATATTATCTTCTAATCCGACACGTACATTTCCACCACCCAATACAGCCATAGCTACATAAGGCATCTGATATCTGCCTATAGAAAATGCTGACCAAGTCGATCCTTTAGGTACATTATTTATTAATGACAAATATGTATTTATATCATTAGGAGCACCCCAGGGTATTCCCATGCAAAGCTGTAAGAGGACGGGTTCCTTAATCAATCCATCTTCTATAAGCTTTTTTGCCAACCAAAGATGGCCTGTATCAAACACTTCTATTTCTGGCAGTATTCCCAAGTCAGAAATTTTCTTTGCCATCGAATAAAGCATACCAGGGGTATTTGTCATTACATAATTATCTTCAGCAAAGTTCATAGTTCCACAATCCAGAGTACAGATCTCAGGTTTACATGAAATCAAGTGCTCTGTTCTCTCAGAGGCGCCGATTAAATCTGTTTCAGGTGTCTTTAACGGCAATGGGTTTTCTGGATCATTACTAAGGTAAATATCTCCACCCATTCCAGTTGTTAAATTCAATATTACGTCCGTTTCTGAATCTCTAATTCGTTGAGTGACCTCTTCATACAAATTAACTTTTCTAGAGGGCATTCCTGTCTCAGGGTCTCTAACATGACAGTGAACAATTGCTGCCCCTGCTTTAGCTGCGTCTATAGCACTATCAGCAATTTCCTTAGGAGACCTAGGGACTTCGTTACTTTTATCCTGTGAACTCCCTGAGCCAGTTACAGCACATGTGATAAATACCTCTTTATTTATTTCTAAAACCATTTTTACCTCATTTTACTAGTGGCAAGTCTCTGATTTGGCCTTGACAAAAAGTTTTGTCATCTATTCTCACCTCTATATTATTATCTTCTTCCCAATAGCCTCTATCGATCATTCCCACACCAACATTCTTTTGAAATCTTGGCGAGTATGCCCCTGATGTGAGCAGTCCAATAATTTTTATTTTCTCTTTATCAAATACTTGAAGAGGTCTGGTGATTGTAGGAATTCTTGTGCCGCCAAATATAATACCTTTTATCCGTCTTCTGACCCCATATTTTTTTTGCCTCAACAGGGCTTTTTTCCCAATAAAATCAATCTCTTTATCTATATCAATAAATTTTTCCATATTGCATTCTAAGGGTGTGTTTTCGACTGTCATTTCATTACCATATGACAAAAGACCTGCTTCAACTCGGTCAACAATATTGGGACAGCCTGGTCTGATGTTATACGGCTCTCCTGCTTCCCAAATTTTTTTCCAGAGACTATCACCGAGTTCTGGTCGAGAAAGGTAAATTTCAAATCCCCCATTCCTTGAGTAACCTGTTCTTGCAATGATCTGTTGGGTACCTTCTATGGGGAACCAATCAAAGTTAAACTTCTTGAGGCTATTTATCTTGTCTCCAAAAATTTTAGATAATACAAGATTTGCTTTTGGGCCCTGAACGGCTAGTGGCCAAACATCGGGTTCTCGAATCCTAACATTGAGATTATAGCCTATGGCTAACCCTCTGGCCCAAAGAAGTACGTCGGAGTCTGCTACCGACAAATAATAATGTTCTTCAGCTATTTTTGTTAAAATAGGGTCATTTATAATGCCACCATTTGTGTCCGTCAAAGGAACATAAAGGCATTTGCCTATCTTCATACCCTCAATTGATCTTGGGGTCATAAGCTCTACTAGTTTTGTGGCATCTTTTCCTTTTATCTCTACTTGTCTCTGGCATCCTACATCCCAAATTTGAACATATTCTTGCAAGTGCAAATAATCTTCTTCAAGAGTATTTTGAAATGATTTTGGTAATAACGTGTGGTTGACTACAGAAAATCCTGTAACTCCGTGGTTCTCAACGTTTGAGGTATAAGGTGTCCTTCTTAT
>CACFNV010000069.1 GCA_902567635.1 uncultured Alphaproteobacteria bacterium | reverse complement strand
GAGGATGGGTGTAAGCCCAAAGAAAAATGGGGAATTGGAGCAGAGTATGAGAATTTCATTTTTTCAAAAGATACTTTCAAACCTATAAATTATTCTGGTTCAAGTTCCATACTAACTCTTTTTGAGAATATGATCGATAGATTTGGTTGGGCTCCAATAAGGGAGAACAACTTAATTATTGGGTTACGAAAAGGTGAGTCAAATATAAGCCTTGAGCCTGGTGGGCAATTTGAACTTTCTGGAGCTATAAACAAATCAGTTCATGATGTTGAAAAAGAAATGAATTCATTTATGAGAGAAATGAAAATTTTAACTAATGAGTTTAACCTTGGTTTAATTTCATTGGGTGCGACGCCTGTTTGGAGTCTGACAGATATGCCGTTAATGCCTAAGGATCGGTATAAGAAAATTATGGCGCCTTATATGAAGAAAGTAGGCAAATTTGGATTAGATATGATGTTCAGAACTTGCACAATACAAGTAAATTTAGATTATTCCTCTGAAGATGACATGGCAAAAAAAGTAAAAGTTGGATTTCTGCTCCAGCCATTGGCAACTGCGTTATTTGCTTCATCTCCCTTCTTTGAAAATAGGGATACTGGTTATGAGAGTTGGAGAGCTAATATTTGGAAACATACTGATGTAGCACGAACTGGTATCCCTAAATTTGTTTTCCAAAAGGGACTGTGTTTTTCTGATTGGGTGGAATTCGCTTTAGATGTTCCAATGTATTTTATAAAGAGAGATGAAAAATATGTAAATTTGGCGGGAGAGTCTTTCAGAGATTTTCTATCTGGAAACTTAAAAAGTATGCCCGGGGAGAAGCCACTTTACTCTGATTGGATAAATCATCTTACGACAATCTTTACAGATGTTCGGCTTAAGAGTTTCATCGAAATGCGAGGAGCTGATGGAGGGCCAAGTTATAACGTTACTGCGCTGGCTGCTTTCTGGACAGGACTTCTGTATGACAACGAAACTCTAGATAATATTTTTAAATTTACAGAAAACTGGAGTTGGGAAGAAGTGAGCCTTTTAAATAAAGAAGTATGTAAATTTGGACTAGACTAAAAATTCAGGGGAAAACCTCTTTGGGGCCTGGCAGCTGATGTTTTAGATTTATCAGCTTTGGGATTACGAAACCGAAAATTTTTAGAGAATTCATATGATGAAGGTATTTTTCTCTCCCCAATAAAAGAAATGATTAAGAAAAAAGTTAGTTTACCTAATAGTTTAAGAGCTCGTTTTAATAATAAAGGTTCAAACAGCATCAATGGTATTTTTGAGGATTTCAACTTTTATCAGGGGTTTCGACACTGAGTTCTTCTTTTTTTATCATTCGTGTAATATTGGATTTATGTTTATAAAATATTATGATTGTAACAATCAAAACGGCTATCTTTGATTCAAAATTATCATAAAGAAAAAAGAGAAAACAGTTCGAAAGAATTATAGACAATAAAGCGGCCAAAGAGGATTTTTTGAAACAAAGAAAGATGATTAACCATGAGAAAAGAGTCAGGGCACCACAGAGTAAATTTAACCCTATTAATACGCCAAAATAAGTTGCAACTCCTTTTCCTCCTTTAAAGAATAAGTAAATTGGGAATATATGGCCTAAGACCACTGCAAATATCACAAGATGCAAGTAATCCAATTGTAAAGATTGACTTGCCAGGATAATTATTAATCCCTTCGACATGTCTAAGGTTAAAGTAAATAGGGCAGCCCCTTTATTTCCGCTTCGAAGTATGTTTGTTGCTCCAATGTTTTTAGAGCCAAATGTTCTTGGGTCTTTTATTTTGAAAATAAATTTTCCTATCAATCCAAAAGGAATAGATCCTATTAGATAAGAAATGATTATAAAAATGATATCCAAGCTTCTAACCTAAATTAAACGAGTGACTTTTAAAGACTATATTTCCATTGACCATTGTCAAAAGATTTTCTCCTTGAAGATTGAAGCCGTCAAAGGGAGTATTCTTTGATTTTGACTTAAGTTTAAATCTATCAACTTTTATAGGTTTATTAAGGTCAAAGATTATCAAGTCTGCAGGACTGTGTTTTGTAAGAGTGCCTAGGCTCTTCTGCAAAATTTTTGCAGGATTCAAAGAAAGTAGTTGGAAAAGTTTGAATAACTCTAAATCCTTATTATGATATAAAGATAAAGACGCAGGTAAAATCGTCTCTAGACCAACGGCCCCAAAAGCTGCTTCTTCATAAGGTAGTCTCTTGCTTTCCTCGTCTTGTGGGGTGTGCATTGAACATATATTGTCAATAGTGCCATCTTTGATTGCTTCGATTAAAGCTTCTCGGTCAGAGTTGCTTCTTAGAGGCGGTTTTAGCTTAAAGAAGGTCCTATAATTTCCAATATCCAGCTCATTAAAGATAAAATGATGAATTGATGTTCCAGCGGTAATATTATTATTTCTTTGCTTAGATAATCTTAGAGATTCTAAACCTTTCTTAGTTGTAACTTGGTCAGCATGATATCTTATGCTTAGGTTCTCTGCTAGTGCAACATCTCTTTCTAGGCCTATTTTTTCTGATATATCTGGGCTTGAAGATATACCCTTTAGTGATGAAAAAATGCTTTTTGTTGCTGAGGTCTTTTTAGAGAGAGAATTATCTTGAGGATGTCCGATAATAAGAGCTTCAAAGTCGGCTGCATATTTAAGAACCTGATAATAAATTTTTGTATCTACGATTGCTTTTAACCCATCGGAGAAAGCTATGGCACCTCCTTCATTCAAAAAACCTATCTCTGTCATGGTTTTGCCTTTAGTTTTTTTTGTAATCGCAGCCGAAGGAAAGATTCTAACTTGACTGGTATCTAAAGCTCTTTTTTTAAAGAATTCAAGTATCTCAGGATTATCGATGGCTGGTTTTGTATCAGCTCTAGTAACTAATGTCGTAACACCTCCTATTGAAGCAGACTCACTTGCAGACCGGAAGCTTTCTTTATGTCGCTCTCCTGGCTCACAAATCTTAACACCTATATCAATTATTCCAGGAGCCAAGTGCATTCCATTGCAATTTATAGACCTTCCTTGCAAGCCAAGATTTTGCCCAAGTATTTTCCCGTCTTTTGTATCAACTGTGATGCTTCCAAGTGCTTCGAACTCATTCAAAGGATCAATAATAATAGCATTATAGAATGTTAACAAATCACTCAATTTTCTTGATCCCTATCAATTAATAAGTGCATTACTGCCATCCTTATAGCAACCCCCATTTCTACTTGTTCTTGAATAACACTTCTATTTAAATCATCTGCGAGATTACCATCTATTTCTGTACCTCTGTTCATTGGTCCAGGATGCATCACTATTGCATCTTTTTTTGCAAAACGAAGCTTCTGAATATCTAATCCAAATCGTTTAAAATATTCTCTTTTGGAAGGAATATTTCCCATCGGCATTCTTTCTCTCTGTAGCCGAAGCATCATTATTACATCAACATTTTTAAGTCCTTCTTCCATATCATTGAAAACTTTTAAGCCCATATCACTGAACGTTTCAGGAACAAGTGTGCTTGGCCCAATTAAACGAACCTCATTATTCAGTTTACTGAGTAACAAAATATTTGATCTGGCGACACGGCTATGATTGATGTCCCCACAGATAGCAATATTCAGACCTTCAATTATATTCTTTCTGTGTTTAATAGTTAATGCATCCAGAAGAGCCTGAGTAGGATGTTCGTGGACGCCATCTCCTGCGTTTAAGACAGAGCAATTTACTTTTTCAGAAAGTAGATTTACTGCTCCTGAGGAGGAATGTCTAACAACTAGTAAGTCTGGTTTCATTGCGTTCAGTGTTAGAGCAGTGTCAATTAAGGTTTCACCTTTTTTCACAGAACTTTTTTCAATATTGATATTTTGGACTATAGCTCCTAGCTTCTTGCCTGCCAATTCAAAGCTGGACAGAGTTCTAGTGGAGTTTTCAAAGAAA
>CACFNV010000068.1 GCA_902567635.1 uncultured Alphaproteobacteria bacterium | reverse complement strand
GATAATAAAGCACTCTATTAATGACGCTATTAACACAATAATAACTGTGTAAGGAATATCAGCAATCAATCTGCCAAACCTTCCTCCTATTAAAACCAAGGCACCAAATGCAAGAATGGTAGTTATAGTAGCTGTAAAAACAGGCAACCCCATAAAAACAGCTGCTCCTCTAGAAGCGTTAAAGGGGTCCTGCTTTAAATTTGTAACTCTATGATCTGCATGCTCTGCGACAACAATAGCATCATCCACTACAATCCCAAGACAAATAATCAACGCAAACAAAGATATCAAATTTATTGAAATACCAACAAGATACATTAAGCCAAAAGAGGCGAAAAGCGCAATTGGAATACCTACTGCAACCCAAAAAGCTGTCTCTGCGCTCAAAAATATAAAAAGAAAGAAAAGAACTAATACTAGGCCTATAACACCATTTGATATAAGTATATTTAACCTATTTTTAATTGCCTCTGATCTTGTTCCAGACAACTCAATCTTTAGGCTTTCGGGCATTGAGTTTTTAAAGGCTTCAATAGTTTTTTCTACTTTTTCTTGTATAGCTATTGCATCACCCTCTTGACCTCTATCTATTCGCATGATTATTGCAGGGTTATCACCCTGAAAGAATTGATTTATTGGGATTATCTCTGTTCTTATTTCTCCCAAATCTCCCAATAAAATATTATCTCCATTCGGTAATGTTTTTGCCGAAATACTTGCCAAATCCAGTTCTTCCGTTTTTTCGACCCCTGCCTTGAGCCTAGCTAATCCATCTGCAGTCTCCCCAGCAGGTTTACTTGACGCCCCTACCTTGATGGAATTTGAAAGCTCCCTTAATGTTAAACCATTCTTAACCAATTTACTTTCTGGCACTGTAACCCTAACTATAGGCTCATTAACTCCTCTTATAGAAGTTTTACTGATCCCTTGTGTGTATAGCATTTGAAGAAACTCATCAGAATATTTCTCTAATTGATCTACACTAAAAGGCCCAGAGAAAACCACGTTGGTTACTCGATCTCTCCAGATCCTTCTATTAACTTCTATTTCTTCTAGTTCTGAGGGAAGATTTTGAGTTTCCTCAACCGCCAGCTTTACGTCTTCAAGAGCTTTGTCCATATCCCAATTTGTCTCAAAGTCAATTTTTATTCTAGACACTCCCTCATAGGAAGTAGAAACGATCTTGTCTAGTCCATCTAAGTCTAAAAGATTAGGCTCTAGAAATGAAACGACGCCTCTATCTAAATCATCTCCACCGGTACCAGGCCACTTTATTGTTACATTAATAGTCTCAATTATAACGTCAGGAAAAAATTGTGATCTTAGCTTATTAACTGAAAATAGGCCAAAGACTATAAGTCCAATCATTATTAGATTGGCAATGGTGCTATGCCTAATAAAATAGCCGAAGAAAGATCCATAAAAAGAATTATTCCAATCTTTTTCCATAAAGTTATTTACCCATTCTTTTTTTCAGTCGATCTACAACTTTTTTAGAAACATTTTCTTGGCTTAGTTGATTTATAAGTTGTTTCTTAACATCTTTGGGTATCCATTTGTTTTTCTCTATCATGCCAATATATAAGGCTCTTTCCTCTTCGCTCAATTTAACCGTCTGATTTTTTTTCGGAGCAGGTGGCTTGTTGGCCTTTTCCGTCTCTATTACCTTGACCTTTATACCTGTATCTAGTTGAGGAGACCACTTGGTAACATATTTTCTCCCAAAAGGAACTTTGTTTACCAGGACATGGTCTTCCTGATACCTAAGAACCTCAACTTTCATTCTTTCAAGTCGATTTTCATCATCAATTAACAAAATTCCATTATTACTACCTAACGCCCCAAGAGGGATTTTAGCTACATCCCTAATTTTCTTCTCCATCACGTTAACCCTGACGAAATCACCTGGTTTTAGATGGAAGTTTTTTTTAACCAAAATGCTAGCGAAAACTTGTCTTCCGGTATTGCCAGTATTAACTTGTCCCCCTACTCGCTCAATTTTGCCATCATAAACAATATTTGAACCCTTATTGTCATCAAAGATTTTCACAGATAATTTTCTAAATTGATTTTCTTGATCCAGAATCTTTGAATAGTCACTCGCAGATAGTTGAAATAAAACCTCAACCGCATTGGGATCAATCAGAACACCCAATTGCTCATTTGAGGAAACCAGACGACCATTAACTGCGTTCACACCATCCAAATTCCCAGAGAAAGGTGCAAAAAATTTAGACTCTTTTAATTCCCTTGAAGCAATTTCATGTTCTACTTTTTTTCTTTCCAGAAAAACTTTACTTTTAAATATTTTATTTTCTGCTTGCGCTAGAGCGTTTTTCTTTGTGATTAGAGACCTCTCTGCCGCTGAGTTTGCTAATACCGCTTGTTCTAAAGACGTTTCTGAAATTACACCTGTGTCTTTGAGTTTTTTTTGTCTCTGATACGAAGATAATCTTATCCGTCTCTCTTCTTCTGCTGATTTAAGGTCCATCTCAGCTAGGTTCAATAGTATCTTTGCATTTTTTAAGTCGGCAGTTGCATCCTTTAAATCAGCATTAGCTATCGTAAGTTTATCTCTATATTCTTGATCATCAATAGAAAACAAAAAGTCACCTTTTTGTACAGCTGCTCCGTCTCTGAAAATTTTTGATACCTCTGATATTTTACCACTTACAGGAGATCTAACCTCTAAAGAACGCCAACTTTTAACTTCTCCATAAGCTTTTATTTTCGGAACTTCTTCACTCTTTTTCAAAGTATCAACAAAAACCGCATATTCTCTCTCTGATCCTCCACGTCTTTTTTTTGAATAACCTTTCTCTCCTTCTTCAAACAAAGATTTAAAGGAAAAAAATGAGTATCCTAAAAATATGAGTGTCAAACCGACTAAAATGGTGAACGATATTGTTCTTATGAAAAATTTCATTTTTTATTAACGTTTTCCTGATTATAGCTTAACCATATAATTTAGTTCTATTTCTTTTCTACCAGTCTTGGTATAATTTCTACAAAGTTACATGGTTGATGTCTATAATCTAATTGCGGTCTTAAAATTTTTTCCCAAGCATCTTTACAAGCCGATGTCGACCCTGGAAGGGCAAAAAGATATGTACCATTTGAAACTCCAGCACATGCACGAGATTGAATGGCAGAAGTTCCAATAATGTCAACGGATACCATTGTAAAAATTGTTGCGAAGGCTGAAATCTCTTTTTCATAAACCTCTTGATGAGCCTCAACGGTCACATCTCTCATCGTCAAACCGGTTCCTCCAGTACTAATTATGACATCGATTTTAATGTCTGAAATCCATTCCTGAAGATATTTCTTAATTAAATCTAACTCATCTTTTACAATTTTTCTTTCTACAATATTATGACCAGTTTCACTTATAGAATTAGCTAAATAAAGACCTGATTTATCAGTAGTTTCATTTCTGGTATCTGAAACAGTCAGTAACGCAATGTTTACAGGTTTGAAATTTCTTGAATTACTAAATGAGGCTCTCATCTTTCTCTCGCTTAATTAAATTCTTCCAGTTTTCCCAAACGTCCTTTTTTGCTTTAGGAACTGAAAGAATATAATCGAGCTCTGGAATTACAAAACGTGGAATATGGAGTGAATTAGGTTTTTCTCTTTTAATTTTTTCTAATTGCTTAATTAAATTATTTGATCTCTCTCCGATAAGAATTATCAAAAACGGTTTTACGATTTTAATCAATTTTTCTAAATATAGAAAGTGATAAAATTCCACTTTCTCAGGATCGCTTAATTCTCCTTTTGGGAGTGGCAAAACTGGTGTCATTATAACACCAAAATCTTTTTCCTTAAGGCTACCTCTTATACAAGAAATTATGCCTTCAAGAAGGCTTTTCTTTTTTCCAGAATAAACTTCTCCGTTACGAAAATCGATTATTAATGGAGTTTCAGTAATTATAATGAGGTTAGATCTTTCCTTGATTCCATTACTAAACAATCCATTTTCAACGCCCAGATCAAATCTTTTATTCAAAATGTTCTTAAAATATTTTTCTAAAGCCGAAAGGTCTTTCAGCTGACTAATTTCTTCTGAGATTTTTTTTAAAGCATTACTCTTATCTTTGACTTGGGTTATTTTTTGTTTATTGAACTTTTCCTTTGAAATAGAATCTTTAGACACCGTGTTCATAAAATTATCTTGATATTCTTCACCAAACTGG
>CACFNV010000067.1 GCA_902567635.1 uncultured Alphaproteobacteria bacterium | reverse complement strand
ATAAGTTGCAAAAATCTTTTAGTAAAAGTGATTCAAATTTTTCTGTTGATTGGTTTTTCGTAAACTCTAAGAATTCTTCTAAAATATTTTGCATCATCTGAATATCTTGGAGCATTGCTTCATTCTCAGGGTTGTTTTTCTGTAAGGCCAAAGCAAGTTTTAGTCTTGTTAGAGGCGTTCTAAGATCATGACTGACGCCAGAAAGCATTTGTGTTCTTTGCTCTATTTGGCGTTCAATTCTCTTTCTCATTTCTAAGAACGCGGCTCCAGCTTTCCTAATCTCTATGGATCCGGTTGGTTTATATGAAATAGATTGCCCTTTCCCAAAAGCTTCTGCTGCAAAAGCCAAGCTTTTTATAGGTTTGATCTGATTTCTCAATATCATTAACAGAACGAACCCTAATATTATGGTCAGTAATACCATTAATACCAATAGTTGGTGAGGGTTTGAAGCAGTTAGCCTCTCTCTTGGAATTTCAAATTTTATGTATTCATTTTTCTTCATCTTAGTGATAACCCTTACCACCCCGCGTTCCTTAAGGTTAACATAAGAAATATTTGTTACATCTGACTTAAGAACTTTAATAAGAGTAATACCTGAAAAGTCATATATATATTTTTCAGAGAACTTTTTTTGTTTATGTTCGTCTAAGATCGAAAGCTCAAACTGGAATTTATCTTCCATTGAACTTAAAAAAGATTCTTGTGTTGCCTCAGATTGTTTAGAAAATTCGTCAACAACGTAGTTAACTTCTAAAACTATGCTTTTGGTGAGTTGTGTTGTCACTTGCTCGAAATATCTCTGAATAAACGCAAAACCAATAGCTAATTCTAAAAGAATTATTGGTAATATTATGATTAATAATGCCCGTCCGAAGAAACTCCTTGGAAGATATTTTTTAAGCTTTAATGATTTCATAATTTGCTCTAAGTTAGTTTATACTAGATTATAAATTTAATTTTTTCAATTGATGGCTATAAGTTTCGACACTTCACACAACCCTTTAATTGGCTCAGAAGAGAGGTTAGAAGAAGATCTGTTCGTAATTACCGCTCCGAATGCCAGTCCAATGACATTTACTGGGACTAGGACATATTTATTGGGTGGTGACAATGTCATCGTAATTGACCCTGGTCCAGACATTGATTCTCATTTTAGTGCAGTCATGAATTTTCTTACAGGTAAAAAACTAACGCACATTCTTCTGACGCACTCTCATGTTGATCACTCTCCACTATCAAGGAGGCTAAAAAATGAAACAGGAGCCACCATAATAGGTTTTGGATCTGCTGATGAGGCTAGAACCGATTTTATGAACGATCTATCTTCTACCATTGATTTGGGCGGAGAGGAGGGCATAGATACTAATCTAGTTCTAGATGAAAAAGTAATTGATGGGCAGATACTCAAATTAAACGGTTCATTGTTTGAGATTGTTCACACACCTGGACACCTTAGCAACCATATTTGTATTTCTTGGAAGCAGAAAAATATAATATTTAGTGGTGATCATTTGATGGGATGGGCGACAACCTTAATATCTCCTCCAGATGGAGACTTGGGTTCATTTATGAAGTCATTAGAGAAACTAGCTCTTAGAAAAGAAGAAAAATATTACCCAGGTCATGGAAAGCCTATTGCCGATCCTTTGGCTATGGTGGAGGCTCAATTGGCTCACAGAAGAGAAAGAGAGAAACAAATTCTCAACTCATTAGAAGAAGGCTCAAAGAAGCCAGCTGAAATTGTGGATCAGATATATGTGGATATTAATCCTTTATTAAAGAAAGCAGCTTTGAGAAATGTTTTAGCTCACCTTATTGATCTTTATGAAAGAAAAGCAATTTATGTTAAAAATTTCTCAATAGAAGCTAATTTTGAAATTGTCTGACCTTTAAATTTTTGTCTTGAAAAAATATTCTTTTTCAGGCAAAACCTAAATCAAGTGTTCCGGCGTAGCTCAGCGGTAGAGCAGTTGACTGTTAATCAATTGGTCGTAGGTTCGATCCCTACCGCCGGAGCCAACTTTTCCCCAATGAATACAATCCCTTAGCTAATTCAGGACGTGCAAATTTTGATGTTATTCGTGTAGCTTGAAGAATAGAAAGAGCAATTTCATCCTGAAGATCGAATATGTCTTTTGTTTCATCGAAATCGTATATGTTAGAGAAAAGTATGCTTTCTTTACTCAAATCTGTCATTTCGACAGATACTCTAATTTTATTTCCAGCACCCTGTACATTACCCCTTAGGATAAAGTCAAAGCCGTATTTTTCATGAATTTGTGAATTTTCATACTTATTTTTAGCTATGAAGTTTGTAGTGCTAGAAGGAGGAACTTTGACACTTTCGGTACTGTTTAACACTGACCGAATGCTTGTTGTAATTCCATTCCCTAGGAACCCATTATCCTCATCTTTAGTTAAATTCTCAAAATTCATAACCAAAATAGACGGTTTATCGCCTGAAGCTATGGGGTTTAAATCATTCGAAGTATTTTGAAAAATTGTAAAATAAAACACTCCTACCATTAGAACCAAAGCAGCAGCAACAGCGCCCATAATAGGGATCATAGATTTAGAATTTGTTTTTAATGTTCTCTTTTGTGACGGATCAAGAAGGATATCAAAAGCATGAAACTCATTTTGCTTTACTTTCTGTACCCCTAAATCATTAAACGTCATTTTTGTTTTAGGTACAACTAGATCATAAACACTTTTGGATATGGATATACCGTTCGGTTGCGCAAGCGCTTCTAGTCGTGCAGCGATGTTTACTCCATCACCAAAGAGATTGCCTTCTTTCTTAACAACATCTCCCATATTGATACCAATACGGAACTCAAGCTTTACCTCTGTTTTATCCGAGTCATTTCTTTTCTTAATGTCATTTTGAAAGGCAACACCACATTCAACGGCATTTACGGCACTTGGGAACTCTGCGAGAGCCGAGTCACCGGCTGTATTAAAAATAGATCCCTTATATTTCTTTAGACATGTTTTAAGTATTTTCTCGCATTCTGAATAGGCTTTAAGAGTGGCATTCTCATCTTTCTCCATATGCTTAGAGTAGCCAACAACATCGGCTACTAGAATAACGGCTATTTTGCGGTCTATTTCGGTGGTCATATCTCGACAGTACTAAAATTGAACTTATTTTACAATGAACATCTAGCTAAATGTGTCAATTAGGCGAGAGATACTCAATTTTCCTGAACATCCGTCAATATGTAGGGTTTTAAAAATCCCTACCACCAGTTTGATTTCACAAAAAAGTTTGTCAGCGAAACTGTCAGCAGAAAAATTAGCCATTTATTTTATTGGGGAAATATGGCTCCGCAGGTTGGGATCGAACAAAGCACCAAACTGTCATACCTGGTCATAAAATGTCATACAAATCTTGTTACCAATTTAGAGAAGTGGCTCCTTATGTCGGTTCCAAATCCCCATCCAAAGATTATGATTAAATAAACATTAATAAAGAGTGAAAAGTTGATAGCAGTTACTAACTTAAACTTGGCGCTAAAGACTCAAGGGTGTATTGTTCGTAATTAAAATAGTCGTCATAACCAGTGTATTTACGAAATTTTGCTATAACCTCTGCCGCGCTTATTTTTTCTTGATCAAGAATTTTTTTGAAGGTGGCTCTAGCTTCAGCAAGTCTATTAGTTTTAACTTGAATAAATGCCACTAACATAGAACCAAGGAATACTGAGTCCTGGTCAGCCAAACTTATAATCTCTCTGGCAACTTCTTCGGCTTTTTCAAATTCAAATCCACCAATATAAACTCGGCATCTAAAGGCTCTTAGCTCTTTTGGACCGAAAGGAGCTATTGAAATAGCTTTCTCTATGAGTGGTGCAGCTAATTTGGCTTTCCCTATAGTTGCATAAAATCTACTTGTCCAATATAGGGTATCAAAGTTCTCAGGATCTATTGTAATTGCCTTCTTAGCCAATGCCTCATTTTTACCTCTAACTATTCCATCTCTTGAACCACCGAATAAAACACCCCAATAAAATTCCCGAGTGAATGCATGAAACGCATTAAGTGCTGAGCTCTGAGGGTATTTTTGAATTGCATTAGCCAAAAATTCATTCAGTCTTTTAGCATCTTTCTTTCTATTTTTAGTCTCTCCAAAAGCTATAACGTTATGTATCGCCTTAGCAAACAAAAAACTAGCTTGTGAGTTGCCAGGGTTAT
>CACFNV010000066.1 GCA_902567635.1 uncultured Alphaproteobacteria bacterium | reverse complement strand
TAATCATTTAATTAAAGTTAGGCTTTATCTGCAATCTTTAACGCTTGATCTATATCATTGGTTATATCATCTACATGTTCTATACCGACGCAAAGTCTAATGTAACCTGGAGTTACACCTGCTTTGAATTGATCTTGCAAGGATAATTGAGAGTGGGTGGTGGAAGAGGGATGTATTGCTAACGTTCTAACATCTCCTATGTTTGCTACATGGTAAACCATCTTTAAATTATCAATGAAAGCTTTGCCTGCTTTTGCACCGCCTCTTAAAACCATCCCTACTATCGGCCCATATCCAGTTTTTAAATACTTTTTCGCAGTTTTCTTGTCGTTACCTTCAAATAGAGAAGGATAAATTACTTGTTGTACTGCTTTATGCTTCACAAGAAAGTTTGCAACCTTTTTTGCATTTTTTTGGTGGGCATTATATCTCAAGGGCAAGGTTTCTAATCCTTGAATAAAATTAAATGAGTTCATCGGGGATATTGCAGAGCCCAAATCTCTTAGCAAAACAACCCTTGCTCTTACAGCAAACGCTATGGGAGCTCCTAATGCTTCAGGTACTAATTGACCCCAAACTGCGCCATGGTAGCTAGGGTCTGGTTCATTAAATAACGGTTGCCTGCCTGGGTTTGCTGTCCAGTCAAAGTTTCCACTGTCTACTATAATTCCTCCTATTGAGTTTCCGTGCCCACCAATATATTTGGTCAACGAGTGAATAACAATTGCTGCGCCGTGATCGATAGGGCGGCATGTCAGGGGAGCAACAGTGTTATCCATTATCAATGGAACACCAAGCTCCTTTCCTATTTTTGCTACTTCTTCAATTGGGAAGACCTTTAACTTTGGGTTAGGAACTGTTTCACCAAAATAGGCTCTAGTTTTGTCGTCGGTTAATTGCCCAAAGGTTTCTGGTTTCTCTGGATCGGCAAATCTCACTTCAATTCCAAATTGTTTAAAGGTATTGACGAACAGATTCCAAGTTCCGCCGTATAGGTGTGGTGTAGAAACTATATTGTCTCCAGCGCTACATAGATTTTGTATAGCAATTGTAGTAGCAGATGAACCAGAGGAAAGAGCTACTGCTGCGGCACCTCCCTCTAAGGCTGCAACTCTCTCTTCTAAAACCGCATTGGTTGGGTTCATTATTCTCGTATAAATATTTCCAAGTTCTTTAAGAGCAAATAGATCTGCAGCATGATCAGTATTATTAAATTGAAAACTAGTTGTTTGATAGATAGGAACTGCTACCGAATTTGTGCTGGGATCACTTCTGTATTGTCCCCCGTGAAGAACAAGGGTTTCAGCGTTTGAATAATCAGTCATTTTATTCTCCTCTTATCAAATCAATTATATTTACGACCAATAAAGAAATATTTTCTATTTTTCAATAAAAAATAGTATTAATTTTTTAAATTTTCTTTATATTACACAATTTATAGAATTTTTTACTAAAAATTATGGATTCTTTGGAATGGATTTAACTGATAAAAAACTTCTGGCGCTACTACAAAAAAATGCTGATTTGCCATTATCGGAAATTTCGAGACGTATCGGAATTTCAACTACACCATGCTGGAACCGAATAAAAAAATTAGAGGAGAGGGGTATAATTAAGCATAAAGTCTCTGTTTTAGACAAAGTAAAAGCCGGCTTTCCTGTAACCGTATTTCTCTCAATTACTGTCAGCAACCATAATTCAGATTGGTATACTAGATTCGAAGAAGCTGTTGTTAAGCATGGGCAAATAATGGAGGTACATAGGTTAACTGGTTCAAGTGTGGATTATTTGTTGAAGATTATTGCTAAAAGCATTGAAGATTACGATGTTTTCCAGCAGAAGCTTATCGCGGAAATTCAATTCACTAGTATGGCTTCGAGCATATCTTTAAAGGAAATAAAAAGCAGTCATGCAATACCGCTTTAGGCAGACATTATTTATACACGCATACGAGCTCCTGTAGGATCCCAAGGACTTTGCTCCAAAACAGTACACTCTTTTTCAACTCCTACAATGTGTGTCTTAAGTTTTGATCCAGGAACGGAAAACTCAGGTTTTATTAAGGCCATAGCAAGCGATTTGTTTACAGAGTGACCAAAACCTCCAGAGGTAGTCATACCAATTCTTTTATCACCAAGCCAAATAGGCTCGTATCCTGAAGCCTCAGCAACGGCGTTCTCTATTTCCAGAGTGACTAATACCTTTTCCAGTTTTTCCTTACCATTCTCTAATTCCCTTAAGGAAGCTTGTTGACCAACAAATTCTATATTTTTCTTTTTTGATACCCATTTATCCATTCCCGTTTCCAAGGGACTGTAAGCCTGCATAAATTCTGCATTCCATATGCCAAAGCTTTTTTCAAGACGAAGAGTGTTTAGAGCATAATATCCATATTCTTTTACACCAAGATCTTTACCCTCATTAAGAAGCATCTCTCTAAGAGAATTTAGTTCTAAGGCATGGCAATTTATTTCAAAGCCAAGTTCACCAGCAACAGATAAGCGTCCCACTTTAGCGCGAATTAGGCCAATATCGATCTCCTGGCACGACATAAAACGAAAATTATCATTTGTTATATCTTGATCAGTGAGTTTTTGTAACAATGCCCTAGCATTAGGCCCCGAGACAGCATATCCACCGATATTATCGCTTATATCTGTTAAAAAAACTTCTCCATCTGTTTCAAGTGATTTTTTTCCACCTGTTAAGTGGTCATGAAACCATCTTAGGTGCCATTCCCTCAAATAGTAACTTCCCATTACCCAATAATGATCCTCTCCCCAATTGAAGCATGTTAAGTCACCTTTCAATCGTCCGTCATGGCCGAGCATTACCGCTAACTTAACTTTATTCTGATTTGGCAAGTCAGTAGAAAAAAGTTGATTCAACCACTGAGTTGCGCCTTTTCCTCTAATTTCAAATCTGCTAAAACCTGAGCTATCTAAAATCCCAACGTCTTCTCTAACAGCTAGATGTTCTTTTTTAACAAAATCAAACGCGTTAGATCTTCGTAAGCTTGGTTCTTCAACAAAATTCTTTGATCCAAACATTAAGGGTACTTCTAGCCCCCAACTATTACCAAATATTGCGCCGGCTGATTTCTGCGCATCATAAACGCCAGTTCTTTTTATATCTCTACCGGCAGGTAACTGTTCATTTGGGTAACTCATAACAAAGCGTCGGCTATAGAATTGTCCTGTGGTTTGCTTAATGTAATCTTTATTTGATGCAAATTTACCGTAGCGAGCAATATCCATTGACCATGCATCTGCTTCAGTTTCTCCATAAATCATCCATTCAGCCAGAGTTTTACCCACCCCACCTCCTTGAAGAAATCCAGCCATCACGCCACAGGCTAACCAGTAATTTCTTAAGCCTCTAACTGGTCCTACCAACGGGTTTCCGTCTGGAGAGAAAGTAAATGCGCCATTTACCCAGTTCTTAATCCCAACAGTATTAAGGTCAGGATATCTTTCAAAAGAAAGGGCTAACTCGTTTTCTATTCGATCGAAATCTTCCTTGAATAGCTCCATTCCAAAATCCCAGGGAGCACCATCAATCGCCCAATGTTCATGATTGATTTCATAAATTCCAATAAGAATACCATCATCCCACTGTCGCATATATGTGAAACCTTCCAAATCAACGGTCATAGGTACCTCAAAGTCAAGTGCCTTAACAGCAGGGATGGTTTCAGTAACTAAATAATGATGTTTCAGTGGAGAAACTGGTAGTTCCAAACCAACCATCCTTCCTACCTGCTTAGCCCACAAGCCTCCAGCATTAACTACATGCTCGGCAGCAATAATTCCCTTGTCAGTATGAACCTTCCAAGTACCATCAGTCTGCTGTTCTAGTTTATGGACCTTATTGTTTTCAACAACCTCAGCACCTAACTTTTTTGCTGCTTTAGCATATGCCCAGACGGTTCCTGTTGTATCCACATAGCCCTCTCTATCGGCCCACAAGCCACCTAATACGCCTTTTGTATCCATTATAGGGCATTTATTCTTGACCTCGCTTGGTGTGAGTAAATGGACATCTTCTATTCCAATTGTTTGATACGTCCTGTATGCGGCCTGCAACCATTCCCATCTATCAGGTGTACTTGCGATTGTTACCCCTCCCGTCATGTGGAGCCCTATATCTTGCCCACTTTCTTCCTGGATCTTTGAAAGTAAATCTAATGTATAGCCTTGGAGAGCTGACATATTGGGGTCTGCATTTAA
>CACFNV010000065.1 GCA_902567635.1 uncultured Alphaproteobacteria bacterium | reverse complement strand
TCATATAAATGATTAACAAAACCATATTCCTTCGCCTCGATCGCTGAAAAATCTCTTCCTGTGAATGCCAATTCTTTGACTATTCCTTCAGGCATAAGCTTTACAATTCTTGGAAATGTACCTACATCAGCGACCATTCCAATTTTTGTCTCCTTTATACAAAAAAATGCATCCTTTGAAGCAAGCCTTATATCAGCCGCACATACTAGGTCTACTCCTCCGCCTATACAAGCCCCTTGAATTGCACAAATAACTGGAATTCTAGATTTTTGAAGGGAAGAAATTGAGTCTTGCAGAAAAGACAGAAAATTCATGAAAAGTTGTGGTTTCTGCAACTCTTGATCCTTCTCTTTTATTTCCTGCGGTGACGCGAACACGCTATCACCAAATAGAGAAAGATCCAATCCAGCTGAAAACACAGGTCCTGTTGAAGAAATAACTATGCATTTAGCCATAGAGTTATGATCAATTTCCTCAACTAATTTGGGAAGATCTTTCCAGAAACTCCAATTCATGGAATTCCGTTTTTCAGGACGATTTAGAATTATCTGCGCAACGCTGTTTTTAAATTTTACATCAAAACAATCAGAGGAGTTTTCCTTTTCGATATCTAAACTTACTTTATTCATCTTCTCTATCCTATTTTTAATACTTTTGTCAGTATAAATTTTTGGTTTACAAATTAAAGCTTTTAATCTCTTTGATTACTACTTCTGGCATTTCCATTGGAAAAAAATGTGACCCTCCCTTAGCAACAATTATTTTATTTTTTAACTTCAGGTCCTTAAAGTATTTTTGTGCGGCCGTAGTACTATTATATTCAGCAACAATCAATGTTAAAGGAACTTTGATCCTTTTTATTATATTTGGAGTGGCTACCAATTCCGTATTTTTAAAACTGGCAGCTTCTATTTCAGGTTTACATGATAATCTAACAAAATTTTCTCCTTTTTCAGTTCCACCCTTGAGATAATTAGTTAAAAACTCTTTTTTCCATGTTTTAAACGCACCTCTACCTGAATAGGATTCTTTGATTTCTTTGAAGGAAGTCCATTGATCTCTCTTATTAAGCGCTTGATTAGTCAATTTTATAGTACTCGAAACATATCCGAACGGACCTAAAAACCTTGTCAAATATTTGTATTTTGAGTTTATTATTACTGGATCAGCCAACATCAAACCAGATATTTTTTCTTCAAGCGAGTCACTAATCATAATGCTCAATGACCCTCCGATTGAATGACCAGCTAATAGGATTTTTCTATTATGCCTAGAGTATAAAGTTTCTATAAAAGCTTCAAGGTCACGGGCATATCCTAATACTGGATTTTTAGAATTGTAATTTTCTCCAATTTTACTTTGTCCATAGCCCGGTGTATCCCAGGCATAAATATTAAACCTAGACTTTAGCTTATTTAGCAAAGTAGCATATGTCTGCCCATTAAATCCATTTGCATGAGCCCAATGCAGTACCGGTGCGTTCTTAGGGCCTTCCCAAAAACAGGTTGAAATAACTCCCCTATCTGTTTGTAAGTTTATTCTTTTCATTTCATCATATAAAAAATAATTTATAATTATGTTCTGCAAATATATAATTCGATAATGGAAAAGATAGAAGAAAATATCAAAAAAAATTTAAAATTATTTGGAACAAAAAAATCCAGGCAAATAGATAGACATATCTCAGACAAAGAAACACCCTCTTTTGTTTATATGATTAGAGCTGCAAATGCAGCTAAGAAATTTCTTGTTTTGAAAAGTGCAAAGAGCGTTACTATTTTTGCTGGAAAAGGCAGTAACGGCGAAGATGGCTTTTGCCTTGCAGCTCTTTTAAAAATTGAAAATATTTCTGTAGAGATAATTGATCTTATCTATAAAGATCGTGTTAATACTAAAAGCGTTAAGCTTTGTGATTACCTAGGTGTGATTAGAAAAAGATTTAACTTAAATAAAATAAAAAATGCTGACTGGTACGTGGATGCTATTATTGGCACTGGTTTGTCTAGAGAGCTAACAGGTAATTTTCTAAAGGCTTCAAGATTTTTATCTTCTAACAAGAAAAGAAAAATTTTAGCACTTGATATACCAACCGGAATAAATGCCTCAAAGGGGGTTGTTTCCAAAAATACTGTCAAAGCAAATGCTACTTTGACTTTCTTAACTTTAAAGCCCGGGTTGTTTTTTGATGAGGCCGTTGAAAAAGTCGGTGATGTTTATCTAGATGAATTAGGTGTTACCGAGGTAAAGATAGATGCTGATATGCATCTGATAAATAGGGAAAACTGCCACTTTCCCCAGCTAAAAAAAAGCGCTCACAAGGGCTCAAGAGGCTCGGTTTTGTGTTTAGGGGGTTGTAAGGGAATGGAAGGAGCCGGAATAATGGCAGGAATTTCCAGTCTTCGCTCTGGAGCAGGAAAACTATTCTGGGCTACCGATAGTATTAGCTTAGATAGGCCCCCTGAGTTGATACAGGTAGAGCCTACTATGTCGGATATAAAAAAATGTGTGGACAAAAATGTTAAAGTCGCAATTGTCGGTCCCGGTCTGGGAAATCAATATGACGACGAAATTGAATTCCTTTGGAACAGTAAATTAAAATTAATTCTTGATGCAGATGGATTAAGGTGGTTGGCCAGGCGAAACCCAAAGAAAAGGAAAGCGGCTTGGCTCGGAACTCCACACTTTGGAGAAACAAAAGCCTTATTGGCTAACCTAACTTCTGATAAATGGTCAAACATTTTAAATCTCAAAAAGAAATATGGAGGGGATTGGATTCTAAAAGGCCCAGGATGTCTGGTTTCTGAAAAAAATAATTTGTGGTTAAGTAATTACAGCAATGGATGGTTAGGTACAGCGGGGATGGGAGACGTTCTTACAGGTATTATTTCTGGTCTTTGGGTTTCCGGGTCTAGGTCTCCCTTTAGAAGTTCCGTATTATTGCAAAAACTATGCGCTATTCAGTTTTTGGAAAAAAATAATGGAGCCAGTCTTACCGCGTCGGATATTTCAAATACAATAGGAACTTGCTTAGGTTTCATAAAATAGAATTGGTATGCTAGTTTTCAAAAAATCTGAAAACTAGCAAATACCATTTCTTATTTAATCATCTGCTGGCACTGTCATCCATGCACTATTTAACTCACCGACCTCAGCTGCTTTTTGGACTAATGTCTGAAACTCCTCGGTCATCCCCATTTCATCAAAAGCCTTTCCGGAATCCGCTAAAGACTTGGCTCCGTAAGCTATAACCATACTACTCATTGTATCACCAGTAACGGGGACTAGAAGAACGGGATTTATGTCTACCTTCTCACACATAGTCTTTACTTCTTCGAACATTCCCATTACTTGAGGAACCTTATCTTTCTTCATTAGGTACCAACGAAAATTCATCACCCTATGTGATGGCTTCATTTCACCAGCAGCTACTCGTATTATATTTAGAGGCATAACAATATCACTTGCGGGATTATCATCTAACCTCATTTGCACTTTAGCCCACATTTCACTTGAAAATACCTTTTGAGTGTATGTCATAGCTTCCGCAAAATTACTCGCGAAATTTGAAAAAACGAGGCAACCCGCATTCGGTCCAAATAAAACTCTAGATATTCTTGACGTTATACCCATATCACCAAAAGCTTTGACAACCTCCTTCATATTATTTAATTGTAATCTAGCTTTGCCAGGATGAGGTCTTACGGTCTGTGTGGTTATTACGGTCATTTTTTCCTCCTTAATTTTTGTTAAAGTTCATAATTAAAACTATTTTAAAATCTAAAAAAAAAAATGACAGTTAAAATAATCGAAAGCTCTAAAATAAACAATATCAGAGACCTAGGAGGAACAAAGACAAAAAATGGGTATGTATTGAAAAATAATCTGTTCATTCGGTGTGCTGTTCCTATGAATATTGGAAAAATAGATCATGACAATTTGATGGCACTCGACCCAGCAGCAATTATTGACTTTAGAGGGCTAGAAGAAGCTAAGAAAAATCCTCCTGATTTAACTAAAGAATTAGAGAAAAAAAGAGTTCATTTGCCAATAGAACCTAAAGTTTGGGCAACTCTCAATAATTTAAATAGTTCAAAAAAATTAAATGATCAAACTTTTCAACAAACTCTTAAAGAAGCTTATGAAAAATATACAACTGAGAATCTGGAAGTATATAAAGAATTTTTGAGGATAGTATTTGAAAATGTAGGTAAACCTATTATGTTTCATTGCACTGCTGGAAAAGATAGAACTGGTTTTGCCGCTGCTTTGATTTTTTTAATTCTAAATGTAGACAGAGAGACTATTTTTAAAGATTACCTTTTATCAAACATAAATTTTAAACCGCCTGAAAATATTACTAACGAAGTATCCCTTATAGGAGCTGAAAGATTAGTTAAGGTTGATAGAGAATGGCTAGAATCTGGTTTAAAAAAATTTTTTAGCGTAGTCGAAGACATCGATGATTTTGCAAAAAGTTTAATTGGAAATAGTGATAAGCTT
>CACFNV010000064.1 GCA_902567635.1 uncultured Alphaproteobacteria bacterium | reverse complement strand
TGGAAGAGGAAAAATATCCTCTATGATGGGTGAAGTAGGCAAGGGTATAACTAGCTTTAAAAAAGGGATAAATGAAGGTAAAAACGAGCTAAAGAATTCTGATGAAGAGGTAACTCAATCTGTGAAGGACATAACTCCTGAAAAAGATAAGGGTTAGTTGTGAAAAGTTATGTTTGAGCTAGGTTGGCAGGAACTCTTAATTATAGCAATAGTAACGTTAATTGTAGTAGGGCCAAAGGATTTGCCAATGCTTTTTAATAAGGCTGGAAAGCTAGTAGGCAATATAAAACAAATTTCACGTGAATTTTTTGATAAAGTTAACGAGGCTGCTGAAGTCGATGAAATAAATGAGCTAAAAACTTCTATGAGCAATATTTCTGATTTTGATAGTTTCGAAGGGAATGAGCCTCCTCATAATATTGGATCTAGAAAAGTAGACGAAAAGAAAAAAACAATTCCAAAAAAACGTAAAAAGGTTTTAAAGAAGAAAACTAAAATTTCTTAGGCAAACTTAACAACCTTACAGAGTTGATTGATCAATGAAAAATAAATTTGATGAGAGCGATGAGATTGAGTCTTCAAGCGCGCCTTTGATTGAGCATCTTAGTGAGCTTAGGTCAAGACTTATTTGGTGTCTGTCGGCTTTTGTGGTTTGCATGATTGCAGTTTTCCCATTTTCTAATCATGTATTTAATTTTTTGGCTAATCCAATTGTTGAATTATTAGCTATGCAGGAGAGACCAACTGAACTTATTTTTACAGGAATGCAGCAAGGCTTCATGGTTAACGTTAAGATTTCTTTGTTTGGAGGGTTTATTTTAGCTTTTCCGTTCATAGGGTTTCAGCTCTGGAAATTTGTTGCTCCCGGCTTATACAAGAAGGAAAAAATGGCGTTTTTACCTTTTTTGTTGGCATCACCTATTTTATTTTTTATTGGATCCGCTTTTGCATTTTATATTGTTTTACCCTTAGCTTTTGACTTCTTTTTAAGTTTTCAAAACTCCAATGATGTGAATGATCTTGTAGGAATATCTTATTTGGGAACAATTAATGAATACCTTGGTCTTACAATGAAATTTATACTGGCTTTTGGTATTTGCTTTCAGTTGCCTGTACTTTTGACGTTGATGGGGAAAGCCGGATTAGTATCTTCTCATTTCTTGTCAGGCTTTAGAAAATATTCAATGGTAAGTATTTTGATTGTCTCTGCTTTAGTCACACCTCCTGATGTTATTACTCAGCTTATATTGTTCTCAGTCGTTTACTCTCTTTATGAATTATCAATATTGTTGGTGAAGATGGTTGAGAAAAAAAGAGAAAAAAAATTGGATGAGTTAGATAAAGAAAACTTTAGTTGATAAAATTGAAATGTTTGAAGAGTATTTGAAACGTATTGCTGAAGCCCTGGAGAGGGCCTATCCAAATCCTCCTGATAGTACCTTTTTCACCAAAGCTGATGCTTTTATTTGGAAACCTGAACTAAAAAATTTTGAAATTATCAAAAATATTTCAGGTATTAATCTTTCCATGCTTCGGGGCATGGACGAGGAAAAAGAAAAAGTTCTAAATAATACAACTGCTCTAGTAAATAATCGTTTTGCAAATAATATTTTGCTTTGGGGAGCAAGAGGAATGGGAAAATCGACACTCATAAAATCGGTTTTCAATCAGGTCAATAAATCTTGCAAGAAATTGAAAATAGTAGAAGTTTCAAGAGATAGTATTTTAGAGATAGACAAAATTTTTAGTGTTTTACGTGAAATCGATTTTAAATTCATTATATTTTGTGATGATATTTCTTTTGATGATGGAGAGAGCAGTTATAAATCATTAAAATCTATATTAGATGGTGGTCTTAGAGGGGATGCAAAAAATGTAGTGGTGTATGCAACGTCGAATAGACGACATTTACTAAGTAGGAAGACAGGTGGAGATATGGGGTTTATCAGAGAAAGCGAAGAAAATGATGAGAAACTGTCTATTTCAGATAGGTTTGGTATTTCTATAGGCTTGTACGAATGTGATCAGAGGCTATTTTTAGAAATTGTTAATAAGTATGCACTGGCTTTAGGTATAACCCTTGAAAAAGAAGTGTTAGAAAAAAAAGCTATTGCATGGCAAATGCAAAGAGGCGCAAGATCTGGTAGAGTGGCAAAGCAATTTATTATTTCTCTCGCTAATGAACTTAAACATGATCAAGAATTACTCAACAATATTTTTAGTTAAAGTATTTTTCTGGATCTTCACTTTTTGTCCCTTTCCTAATTTCAAAATGAAGAGAGGGCATTGTGTCTTCTCCCTCCGCTAAGTTCATAGTAGTTCCAATCTTTTGACCCTGAGAAATAATTTCATCTTTTTTTACTGTAATATTATTTATTCTTGCATAAAGAGTTATAAAGTTATTCTTGTGTTTAATAAGAATTATTTTTCCAATCTTGTCCGTGCTTTCAGTAATCAATGCAACTTTCCCATTACTTGATGAAACAACCGTCGAGTTTGGAGGAGCTTCAATATCAATTCCCTCATTTTTGTCCGTATTGCTTGATATATTATATTTTTTTATAATTTTTCCATTGAGAGGCATAATGAATTCTCTGATTTTAGTTTGTTTTATTTCTTTAGCTTTTAAATTTTTATTAGTCTCTAATGGTTTATTTTTATTTTTTTTGGTTAGGGATATATCTTTATTACTTTTAAAACTCTTTGTTGTTTTTGTTTCTATGTCTTTTAATAGAGGCACCGGTATTATCAATTCTCTTCCTGGGTATATAGTAAACTCAGGATCCAATCCGTTCCATTTTGCTAAAGATGTCACCGATACTTTGTAAAGTCTGGCGATAGAATATGCCGTTTGTCCACTCTCCACTTTGTGCTTTATTGGGTTTGTAGGCATGCTAAGCTTAGTGTTGAACTTCGCTGACGCTTTGTTAAGTATTTCCTTTGTTGAAGTTTCAGACCAATCATTAGATTGATTTACTATGTTACCATCTATCCGTTTATGAAGTGCTAACAATTCACCTTTTCTTGGCCGATATATTGGTATGAGTCCATTGTAAAGAGCAAATCTATTGGCATTTATACTTAATCTAGAGGCTATTTCTTCAATGGTTTCCTCTCCATTTGCAATAAGAACTTGGTATTTATCGTAGGTTATTATTCCCCTCGAGTCAGCTCTTGGTCTATCAACAGTTGCAAACTCTTCAATATCCGAGGTTTCAACGTAGGAGATTCTACCATTATTTTGCGTTTGACAATTTACGAGAAAAACAAAAACTGCAAAGAGGAAATGAGAAATTTTGATAAATTTTTTCATTTTTATGCTCTGGAGCCCTTAAACTTAATCTTTAGAGATACCTTCTAACATTTGAACAAATCTTACACTCAATACCTCCTTTATGTCCAAGCTTTTTGACTTTTTAATCACTTTCAGAAGTATTTGTTCCTCATTTGGGAGGCCTACTGGCAACACCATTACCCCATCTATTTTTAATTGATCTATTAAAATCTTAGGTATCTCCTCTACAGCTGCTGAAACAATTATTCTGTCAAAAGGCGCTTGATTCTTGTAACCCAGAAATCCATCACCCAAAACTATTGTGACATTTGAGATATTAAGTCTTGACAAGCGCTCTTTAGCTGAAACAACCAAAGCATTGTGGCGTTCTAAACTATAGACCCTAGAAGCAAGCTTAGATAGAATCGCGGATTGGAAGCCAGACCCTGTTCCTATCTCTAAAAGCTTACTCCTTTTTGGAATATCTAATTGATCTATCATTAAGGCTACTAAAGATGGCTGGCTAACAGTTTGGCCGCAAGCAATAGGCAAGGGAATGTCTTCAAAGCTTCTTTCAATAAAAGTATTAGAGATAAATTTCTCTCTTGAAGTTAGCTCCATAGCATGCAGAATTCTTGGATCAGAGGAGCCACTCTTTCTAATTTTTAAAAATAAGCGTGCTTTCTGTTCATCCATCTCAGCCAAAGAAATCTTTCAGTTTTCCTAAGTGCATTTCATGATTTAAATTTGTGCTTAGTGGGCTAATTGTGACATAACCATTTAAACAAGTCATATAGTCGCTCTCCGTAAATTTCGATGTATTGTCGACATGACTAGATATTTCTGCTGTTATGAGGTCTGATTTAGTTTCTATTTTTTTGCAAACGAAGTTAGGTCTAGCTCTTTTTCCGACTTTAATAGGTTTGACACAATTTGGATAATTCTCAATGGGTTCAACAGGAAAATTTACGTTGAAAATAGGAGCTTGATTATATGAGCTATCATAGAAGGCATCATAAAGCTTTAAGCAAATATCTGGCGCGTGATTTCTTGCAAAATCATATATATGTTTTTTCCCAATAGTGGTAGAGTTATAACATTGACTTATCGCTATTGATAATACACCTCTGAAGGACCCCTCAATTGCAGCTCCTACAGTACCAGAATAAAAAACATCTTCCGATAAGTTAAATCCACTGTTTATCCCCGATAATATTAGATCAGGTTTGCTCTCTTTCATTAAGTGGTCCATCGCAAATATTACGCAATCAGTTGGAGTTCCTTCAACAGCGTAGCGTAAATCATTGAATTTTCTTACCTGAAAAGGCTTATTATACGTTATTGAGTTACTTTTTGC
>CACFNV010000063.1 GCA_902567635.1 uncultured Alphaproteobacteria bacterium | reverse complement strand
ATTTTATCCCTCTTTCAATTTCCTCGACTGGTACACCATAAGTCTGTGTCATCTGTCCACCATTTTCATTGATAAGATCTTGCAAATATTGGGGGACCGAAGAAGATCCATGCATCACTAAGTGTGTCTTAGGTATTTTTTTATGAATTTTTTCAATTACGTCCATTGCCAAAATTTCACCATCAGGTTTTCTACTAAATTTATAGGCGCCATGACTGGTGCCACAAGCTATAGCTAATGCATCTACATCAGTTTTTTTAACAAAATCTAGTGCCTGATCAGGATCAGTTAATAATTGATCTTGCCTTAATTTTCCCTCCGCTCCTGAATCGTCTTCTTTTGCTGCCTCACCAGTTTCAAGACTTCCCAAAACACCCAACTCTCCTTCTACAGATGCTCCAACCCAGTGTGCCATTTCCGCTACTTTGGCTGTAATACTGACATTATAGTCATAGGAAGCAGGTGTTTTCTGATCACTTTCGAGTGACCCATCCATCATAACTGAAGTAAATCCATGCCCAATTGCTGACATGCATGTTGCCTCATTATTACCATGATCTTGGTGCATACATATAGGAATCGAAGGATACATTTTTGAAAGTGCTATTACGATATGAGACAACATAATGTCACCAGCGTAAGCCCTAGCACCTTTACTTGCTTGCATTATTACTGGGGAGTCAGTCTCATATGCCGCCTTTAAGATCGCTAAACCCTGTTCCATATTATTAATATTAAATGCTGGAACACCATAACCCTTTTCTGCTGCATGATCTAGTAATTGTCTTAAAGTTATTATTCCCATTAAATTTTCCTCACATTTTTCTCTAAATTAAATATGCTCACATACTTCTCCTTGATTGATTTACTAACCTACCTATCAAGGGAGTCAATATCAATTGCATTGCCAAATCCAATTTTCCTCCTGGAATAACAATAGAATTGGCTCTGCTCATCCAACTATCGTGTATCATTGACACAAGATAAGGAAAATCTATTCCGTGAGGATCTTTAAACCTTATTACCACAAGGCTTTCATCTGCTGTGGGAATCCACCTTGCTACAAGAGGGTTAGATGTATCAACTACAGGCACTCTTTGGAAATTAATATCCGTTTCAGTAAATTGTGGACAAACACAATGAACATATGCATGCATTCTTCTTAGAATTGTGTCAGTTACCGCTTCTGTGCTATACCCTCTTGAATCTCTATCTCTGTGAATTTTTTGTATCCATTCAAGATTAATAACTGGCACTACCCCAATTTTTAGATCTGCATGCTTAGCTAAATTAACTTCTTCATTTACCACTGCTCCATGGAGACCTTCATAAAAAAGTAGATCAGATCTTTCATTAAACTCCTTCCAATCAGTAAATGTTCCAGGTTCAGCCCCATATTCCAAAGCCTCGTCCTCATTATGAACATAATGCCTGTATTTACACTTTCCACTCTCACTATAATCGATAAAGCATTTTTCTAATTCGTTTAACAAATTTGCATCATATGAGAAATGAGAAAAGGTTAGATCTCCCTGCCCACTTCTTTTTTCCAATTCCTTTTTCATGCTTGATCTATCATATCTGTGAAATGCATCTCCCTCTATAGTTGCTGCAGAGACACTCTCTCTTCTGAAAATTTGCTGAAAGGTGTGCTTAACTGTTGAGGTACCAGCTCCAGACGAGCCCGTTACCGAAATTATTGGATGCTTAACGCTCATTTTGAAAGTTTCATTTGTTAAATAGTCCTCTAGTCTTAAATAATGGTGAGTTCACTATCCTTGGATCATTATATGATTTCTTTATACATTCAACCTCTTCCCCAGAACCAAATATAAACGAGGTCCTTTGATGCAGATGATTAGAGTTTGTTCCCAAAATGTCCTCAGTCCCATTTGTTGCTATTCCCTTTGCTTGTTCAATCAAAAAGGCAATTGGCCCGCACTCGTAAACCATTCTCAATCTCCCTTCTGAATAGCCTTCCCGATCATCTCCTGGATACAAAAATATGCCTCCTCTTTCTAAAATTCTATGTGTTTCTGCTACGAGGGATGCAACCCATCTAGTATTGAAATTTTTCTTTCTCTGGCCAGTAACGCCTTCTAAACACTCATCGATATAATTTCTAACTGGCATTGGCCAGTGCCTATAATTGGAACTGTTGATTGCGTACTCATTTGTTGAATGAGGAATCTTAACTTTCCCAGGAATAATTTCAAACACTTTATCTTTTGAGTTGTAAATATATTTTAAAACACCATCACCACAACTAAAAACAAGAAGTGTTTGTGGTCCATATATGAAATACCCTGCGCCTAAGTAATTTCCCAAGTGGAAAAAATCGATTTCAGGTGAGTTTTTATCTTGTATATCTTTGATTGAGAAAATAGTACCTATAGAAACGTTACAGTCTATATTTGAGGAGCCATCCAAGGGATCAATAGCAACACCAATTTTCCCAGCATTAGCGAACTTTTGAATATGTTCTTGCTCTTCAGAGGCATAAAAACCAACCACTGATTTCTCAAGATTTGTCCTGAACAAGTTATCCGCTATAACGTCCAGTTTTTTTTGCTTATCACCATCAGTATTTTGACCAGATATAGATTTATGGTCTGTGCCAAGACCACTTAAAGATATTTCTTCGGACAACAAAGCGGCGCAAGTACAAAGAACTTCTATTGTTTCTGACAAATCAGACCTTAAGTTTAAATGTTTTATATCAATTATTTTATTCAATTAAAAACTTTCTTAGATAACATTTTCTGTAGATGTTTTTTTATTTGATTTTCTCTTCTTTAATTAAAGAGATACCTTTTGTTTTTTTCACACTTAATCAGCTTCTGCTTCCTCCATAGCAAGTCTTGCTGCTTCTTCCTCAAACCTTTTCTTGTTTACGTAATTTCTTACCTTAATGTAGAAAAAAAATAATAAGATCCCTCCTATAGCCATTCCAATATACCTGTGCCACCCGCTGCTAAAATTGTCTGTAGGCGCAAAAAATAGTAATATTATATATATAACCCCAAATGGAGCAAAATAAGCTATTATTGATTTTTCTAAATTTATAAATGGTCTAATAAAGAGAGTTACTACCAATGCCACAACCGCGTATCCAAGAAGAGCATACAAAGTCAATTTAGAGCTCCTTAATTAAGGTTTGTACCAAACAAATTATTTTCAATCTCTTTTAGGAATTAAAATTACAACTTTCAACAAAATAATTAAGCAATTTGAAAAATTTTAAATATAATTGATTTAGAAATAGTAGAGGGACAACTAAAGAGTGAGACTAGAATATCAATCAAAATATACGGAAGTAGGAGGATTAACCATAGCTTATCAAATATGGGGAAACTCCAACGAAACGCTGATTTATGTTCCAGGGATGATTTCCCATCTTGAGGCAGCGCTTGAGGACCCAGAATATATCGATTGGATAAGAAGTCTCAGTAAGAAGTTTAAAGTTATAATTTTTGATAAAAGAGGACAGGGGTTATCGGATAGAGACTCTTCAGCACCCAATATAGAAGAAAGGATGGACGATATCTCGGCTATCGTCAGAGCGGAGGGGTTGGATAAATTTTACCTTTTCGGATTATCAGAGGGAGCTGCTATATCTTTACTTTATGCAGCCACTTTTCCACAAAAGGTAAAGTCTGTCGCAGTATTTGGTGGAACCTCACTCTTCACTAGAAAAGAAGACTATAAGTTTTTACCCTCAAAGGAAGAACTGATTGAGGCCTTTGTTCCTGCATGGGGTCAAGGAAATTCAGGATATTTATTTTTTCCTCATAGAATGCCTGAGAGAAAGAATGAAATGGCAAAAATGGAAAGAATGGTATGCAATCCTAGAACATTAAAATCAATTCTTGAACTATTAGCTAGCATAGATATCCGAGCAACCTTACCTGATATAAAACTTCCCGTCTTAGTTATGCACAATAGAGATGATAAGGCTATATCCAGGCATAATGGAAGATATCTGGCAGATAAAATACCTGGTGCAAAATATATTGAGTATCCTATTGGAGGGCACTTGCCATGGCTTGAAGCAAGAACTGACATCATTAAGGATTCAACCAATTTCTATTTAAAAAACTTAAAGGAATCTGGCAATAGAGACCGAAACCTGGCAGCCATAATGTTTACTGACATTGAAAATTCTACAAAACAGATGGCTGATTTAGGAGACAAAAAATGGTCAGAAATTATGAATTTGCATGACGAAGTGATGAACATCACTCTCAAAGAACTTGGAGGTAAGTTTTTAAAAAATACTGGTGATGGGGTGTTATCAGTTTTTGACGGACCCATAAGATCAATAGAATGTGCAACAGCATGTATTCAAAAGCTAAAAAGGATCGGACTAAACATAAGATGCGGTCTTCACTTTGGAGAAGTTCATTGGCGAAATGAAGACGTTACAGGCATAGCCGTTAATATTGCTGCCAGAGTATTAGATCAAAGTGATAGTGGTCAAATAACCATAACAAAAAATCTGAAGGACTTACTTGGGGATGTGAAATTTGCAACGGAGACATTGGGAGAGTATAAGTTGAAAGGTTTGGATGGTAATTGGGAATTGTTTAAAATCAAACAGGAAGAGACATAAAATTGTTGCCAAAATTTAAACACAAGCAGGTAAAATTTGATGAAGGAGATATTGTATACTCCTTAGGGGATGACGCAAAGAACATCTACTTGATCCACAGCGGCCATGTGAGCATAAGATCAAAACACGGGTTAGAGTT
>CACFNV010000062.1 GCA_902567635.1 uncultured Alphaproteobacteria bacterium | reverse complement strand
AAGACCCTTGAAGAGAAGGGAATCTCTCAAAATATGAAGTTGAGTATCTGGACATATGAGGGGCCTCCGCATGTAGGAGCAATGAGAGTAGCGACTGCTATGAAAGATCTGCATTTTGTACTTCATGCACCACAGGGAGATACTTATGCTGATTTGTTATTCACCATGATAGAAAGAGGGAACAAGAGGCCACCAGTAACATATACAACTTTTCAAGCCAGAGATTTAGGATCAGATACAGCTGATCTATTTAAGAAATCTTGTGAGGAAGCCGTTGAGAGATTTAAGCCTTCAGCACTAATTGTTGGGGCTTCATGCACTGCAGAGTTAATTCAAGATGATCCCGCCGGTTTGGCAGAAGCCTTGGGTCTCTCGATACCAGTTATACCTCTTGAATTACCATCATACCAAAGAAAAGAGAATTTTGGGACTGATGAAACTTTTTACCAAATTGTAAAGTCACTTACTCAAGACAACAAAAAAACTAATAAGATCAGCTGTAATATTCTTGGTCCTACTGCGCTAGGATTCAGGCATAGGGATGATGTGAAAGAAATCAAATCGATTTTAGAAGAGCAGGATATAGAGGTTAATGTTACGGCTCCATTAGGCGCATCACCGTCTGATATAAGAAATCTTACCAAGGGCCATTTTAATGTGATGCTTTATCCGGAGAGTAGTGAGCTTGCTTGTAGATGGCTAAAAGACAATTTTAATATGCCGTACACTCAAACAATCCCTATTGGTGTAGGGGCAACAAATGATTTTATAAGGGAAGTGTATGAAATATCGGGTAAAAAAGCAGATGGAGGCAGGCCAGACAGATTGAATTTTGACTGGTGGTCTAAATCCGTAGACTCAAACTACTTCACTGGGAAAAGAGTGTTTATCTTTGGTGACGCAACGCATGTTTCCGCTGCGGCAAGAATTGCAAAGGAAGAGATGGCTTTTAATGTCGTTGGGATAGGGTGTTACAATAGAGAGTATGCTAGAAAGATTAGAGGGCTAGCCAAAGATCTCGATGTGGATGCGTTAATTTCTGATGATTACCTTGAGGTCGAACAACGTATAAACGAACTCCAGCCAGAAATGATTTTAGGCTCTCAAATGGAAAGGCATATCGGTAAACGGCTAGGAATACCATGTGCTGTAATCTCAGCACCGTTTCATGTGCAAGATCACCCTGCAAGGTATTCGCCTCAGGTAGGCTGGGAGGGTGCTAATGTCATTTTTGATACATGGGTACATCCACTAGTAATGGGTCTTGAGGAGCACTTGCTAAATATGTTCAGAGATGATTTTGAATTTAATGATGAGGCAGGTCCAAGTCATTTAGCGGCGCTGAAAAAGGGCGAATAAGTAGACTAAATGAAAAAAAATCACAAAAAAACTAACTATATCTTCCCAAAAAAAGGCCGGTGCCAAAAGATATTGTCCAAAAACCACCTTTTCCCATATTGCACCGGTCAACATTATTAAAAATAATAAGGATGTTTTTATGATTATGGAGATCGTCGCAACTTGATAACCAATATCAAGATACAAATAACGCAGAACCAATATTAACGAAAAAATACATACTATGAATTGAATAGGAGCCAATATTGCCTGAATTTTAGTCCAAACAGTCTTGTCCCTAATTCGTCTTTGAGCAGGCGTGTAGAGGATTGAACCTCTCATTTCCAAGCTCGAATGTTCATCCATTCTCGTGAGACCCCTAAAATAAAGCTTTATTACCGAAAATGGTAAAGGACAATGTAAAAGTGTCAACAAAAACTTACATATTTATTAAGTTTTTGTTAAGTTCGTTGAAAAAAATGTACACACTAGTGAGTTAGCAATAAAACAAGGGTAAATATTTACAACTTACTTAAGGGCACTTTTTAGAACTTTAAAAAAAGAGATCTGTTAAACTTAAACTAAAAATAGAAAATGTGAGGTCATCTCTTCACTAGTCTAATTTCTATGAAACAGTTGACTGGCTTGCGTTTAGAGGCTTATTATATAAGCTACAGGTTAACCAGAAACACTCTGACTAACCATGTCAAGAACCAAGGGACTGATCTTATCGGGGGGTAATTATGATTGATCCACATAATTTGGCTAGGAGAGCTTTAGCTGAAGTAGCAAGCGGAACATTGAACAATTATTTCTATAAATCTGACTTAACAAGCTCTATTTACGAATCAATTCTAAAAAAAGATACAGATTATCAGGTGAATTTGGTCGAAACTGCATTAGCAAAAGACCTAACTTTAGACTATTTTTACAACAACTTAGCGCCCATGATTGCTGAAATGCTAGGCGATGCATGGAAAGACGATACATTATCCTTTTCTGAAGTTACAGTCGCTCTTGGCAAACTAAGATTGCTTTGCCAAGAATTCGAAGAAAAATACCTTTCGGGAGCAGAAAATACCTATAACTCAACTAAAATTTTGTTAGTCTCTCTAGATGGAGACAACCATACTTTTGGCGCATATATGGCTTCGCTCAAGCTGAGGAAGTCTAACATTAATACTTATTTATCTGTTTCAAGAAAAGAATCAGAGGTTTTAGATAAAATTAAAAATGGTAATTTCGCTGCTGTCGGGGTTTCAGTTGGCAGTGAAAAAGCTATCAAAAGCGTTAATCAACTAGTAAAAACAATAAAGAAACATCACGATATGCCAATAATTGCTGGCGGATCTTTTGTTTCTAACAATATTGATATTGCAAAAAAGGTGCTGGAGGTAGATGGTTTAGAGTTTGATGTTGAAAAGATTAAATCCTATGTAAATACCAAACGCAACAGCAACTAAGTTAAGTTAAAATTTATACATAATTATTGTCTATAAAAGTTTACAAACTGTCTAAAAAGGTTTACACTAACTTTGTATAATCTGACAGAGTGATTAACATTGACTAAAAGAGATGGCAAAGTAAGAGCTGCTGACCAAATAGTCAGACTAAATCCGGATATTTTTGGAGACGTTATTTTACGTGCGTCTGATCTATCAATCTTGATAGATGAGGCTGGATTAATCTTAGAAGTTATTTTTGATCCAGAAAATCAAAGCTTTGGAAATCCTGAAAACTGGAGAACAAAAAATATAAGAAATTTTTTAACCACCGAAAGCATTGAAAAATTTGACAATCATATGAGCCAGTTATCAAGGACAGAGAATCAAGTGCGCTTAAGGTCCTTGCAACTTAATCATATTCATACAGATGGATCAGATTTTCCTATTGAGTATACAGCCCACCCAACAGGGGTAAAAAATCAAATATTATTGTTTGGCAAAGACCTATCTCAAATGGCTAATGCTCAACAAGAGCTTATGAAAACTCAGCTTAAATTTGAAAAAGAGTATGACCGCTACAGATCGTTTGACACAAAATACAGAGTTATTTTAGAGGAGTGCGGGATAGCTTTTCTTCTCATAAATTCAGATAAAATTATTGAAGAGCACAACAATAAGGCTGCAAATTTCTTTTATAAAGAGACTCTCAAAGGAAAAAGCTTAGATGCAATCTTTGAAATAGATCCAGGGTTAGATGTCTTGGAACAGCTGCAAAAATTGAAAAACGAGTCTCCATCTAGAAGTTTAGATTTAAAAATAAAAAATTTGAATAAGACAGCAGAACTCTCTGGAACTTTTTTTCGATCAAGTGACGGGCTTCATATCTTACTAAAAATAAACGAAAAGCCCAAAGACAACCAATATATCAGCTACGTTAAACCTTACTTATCTCATTTATATGAAAAAAGTTCCGACTCATTTGTCTTTACAGATGATTTAGGAAAAATAATCGAGGCCAATGAAAGTTTCCTGACACTTTGTGAAGCTCCATCTGGAGAAAAAATAATGGGCTCAAGTTTGTCGAATTTCTTCAAAAACTCAGAAACTGACGTGGCAATATTAACCGAAAGTGCAAAGGAGTTTGGAAAAATAAGGAATTATTCGACGGAATTTAAAACTCTTTTTGGCTCCACAATACCAGTAACAATCTCTTCTACTTGGATTGTTGAAAAAAATGACAATTTTTTTGGCTTCATTTTAAGAGATATGACAAGCATAAGATCTGAAAAAGAGGATCATGACGAGAACCATAGCTGGGACTCCACAACTAAGCTAGTTGGTACAGCTCCCTTAAAAACTCTTGTTGCTCAAACGGGAGACATAGCAGAGAGGATTTGTCTGGAGACCGCTCTTAAATTAACAAATAACAATAAAGTAGCTGCAGCAGAAATGCTAAGCTTATCTAGGCAAAGCCTATATGTGAAACTTAGAAAGTACAACCTTTTAGATGGTAAGGAGTAGCTAAAATTGATGGGGGGTACAGATGTCTTCTTCTCTAGAATACCTAATTTAAGGTCGTTAATAGAACTGATTAAACCTGTTACGTGGTTTCCTCCAATGTGGGCATTCCTTTGCGGGACCGTGTCAACAGGAGGCTTAAAGGCTGAAAATCTTCTCCTTATAGTAGCTGGCCTCTTTTTATCCGGCCCACTAGTTTGTGGAATGAGCCAAGCTGTTAATGATTGGTGTGATCGGCATGTAGATGCAATAAATCAACCTGAACGGCCTATTCCTTCAGGAAGAGTATCGGAAAAATGGGGGCTTAGAGTTGGTGTATTTATGAGTATAGTTAGTCTGGCATTCGCTTATTCCATAGACCACCTGGTTTTTATAGCTACTTTAGTAGGCGTTCTCTGCGCATGGATTTATTCAATTGAACCAATAAGGTTAAAAAAATCAGCTTTTTTTGGACCCGGAATTGTAGCTATTTGTTATGA
>CACFNV010000061.1 GCA_902567635.1 uncultured Alphaproteobacteria bacterium | reverse complement strand
GTTTTGTTATGGTTGGTGGAATTTTGGTAACCATTGCAGGATACTGGTTTGTTTTCAATAGAGAAAAGCCTATCTATGGCAATCAATTCAGCATGCCAGAGAAAAAAAAATTAGACATGCGTCTAATTACTGGTTCCGCAATTTTTGGGGTTGGTTGGGGAATAGGGGGGTTATGCCCCGGACCGAGTATTTCTATCTTACCCATTTACTTCTTTCCAGCTATTGTTTTTACTCTGTCTATGATGTTGGGCTTATTTATAGGATTAAAATTATCAAACTTTAGGACAAGTGATGAACTCAAGGACGCTTAACTTAACTATTAAAATATTTATACTCTTTTCAGCTTTTTTATTATTTGCTGGAAAATTATATTCAAAATGCGCTCAACGACTTGAGGTTAGGGGTATAGTTTCATCTTGGGTAGAAGCCGATAAGGACTATTTAAATGGAAGGACGGATATATATTACTATTTTGAGCAAGAAGACGTTATCTATACCTTAAACATAGGTGGTCCTGTTAAAGTGGCGTCAGATCCTTTTTATAATGAAGAGGTAGCTTTAGGTAACAGTTTAATAAAAAAAGTTGATAGATATATCGGGTTAGATTTTTTTCAAGTTGGTAAACGTGAGGACGCCGATTTGATTATTCTGGCCGTCTGTGTTCCTGATACAGATTTAGAAGGCATCGTTACAGAATCTTACGATGGAACACAATATATCATGACTTTAAATGGGTGTAATAGCCCATTTTCTGACAGAAATCCTCCTGAAACTTTATTTCTACATGAACTTGGTCATGCTTTAGGTCTTGAGCATCCTTTTGATAATACAGATGGCGATTGTATTGGGTCAACTGATCCATGGAGCAATGGCTCTGCCCATACAGGGCACACTTTAATGGCTTATCGAAATCCTCCTGGTAGGGTTAAGACGTTTTTTACGGAATTGGATATAGCAGCTCTTCAGGCAATTTGGGGTAAAGATTAATTCTATAAATTTAATAAAAACAATATCTTAACACATTTAAATCAAGTATATTTAAGGAAAAAATAATGAAAATAGCTTTAAACATAAAAGAGTTGCTCGAAGAGGGTAAAATTAATCAGGCAGAATATGATAAGTTATTTTCACTCTCAAAAAATCAAACTGGAAGCTTAGCTTTAAACCTGCTTATCGGGTTTGGAATAATTATGGTATGTATAGGCGTTATTACGTTAACTCATTCTGCTTTTACTGCTTTAATTATGGGGTTATTAACATTCCTAATCGGTTTGTTTATTCAATTTAAAGGAACTAAAGAGTGGTCGGTGTTGTCTAGTTGCTGTTTAATCAGTGGTGTACTGATATTTACGGCTGGAATAAACCTTTGGGCGTTTTGGGTGTATGATTCTGACTTTTTAGGCTTGGCTAATCCGCTAGATCGTCTTTATGCACAAATTTTAACAACTGTTATTTTAATGGTTGCATCTGCATTTTTGATGAGTAATATCCTGGCGACCTTAAGTATCCTGTCTATTGCACAGCTTGTTGGGGCAGGAACAAGTTATTTCACAGGTTCTTACGCAATATGGGTTAGTTCACCAGTTGTAACTATTGTTATTTTCAGTGTGCTGGCATTTCTTCTTTACTATCTTTCTCGTTCTATTTTATCGAGGTATGAAAACATTCTGATAACAGGCTCAAGAACATCAGTGCTTGTCGCTAACATTGGGTTCTGGGTAGGTTCTATTTGGGGTGGAGGAGAAGAGCTTGAGGTTTCTCCTGAGCTTATATCAATTGCATGGGCACTGGCTCTTATCGGTTTTGCAGTCTGGGGATGGAGAGCAAACAGGCGTTGGGTCGTAACAGTTTCATCTATTTTTGGCGCTATTCATTTTTATACTCAATGGTTTACTATATTGGATATGGAACCGGCCTCAGTTGTTGTTGGTGGCGTAATAGCTATTGGAATTGGAATTGGTATCAAGCGTTTAGATTCAACAATGAAGGCAAAATAGAGATTGAGTAACGATGTTTTTTAATAATTGAAACACTTTTATAAGGATTTTTGAGCGCCTTTAGCAAGAGAGTCAGCAATGAAAGTCTCAATTTGCTTTACTGTTTCCTCACCACCAAGATCTCTGCCTCTTACTAAAATAAGGTTTTTATCTTCTGCTTCTTCAGTCTCATAAATTATTTCTACGTTATGTAAAAGAAACGTAGTATAAGAGTACCAACGAGAAAATAAGCGTGGACCCATTCTATCCCATCGTTTTTGTTCAATTTTGTAGGTTTTAATTTCTTTTATTGATGAGAAGGGGATAGATTTTGATACCAAGCCCGAAAATTTTATTGCAAAATAATTAAGCTGCAGGTTCGTTCCGTCAAATTCATTCTTTATGTAAATATTTGGGAATTGATACATTATAAATAATGTCAATGCAAAAAAGAATAATGCAAAAAGTTGAAATGTTAAATCGCCTTCCGACCTTCCCGCTAAGTAGGCAATATAGGAAAATCCTACGCCCATAAAAATAACTGGTATATTACTCCAACCGAAATGTACCATTTTGGCATTTCCATCATTCTTAATTTTGAAGGGCAACCAATCACCAAACAATGACATTATAAAAAATTGTGCCCACAGTGCGGCTGATATGAATAAAATTCCAATAATAGAAAACATCATCAAATCAAAACCACCATACACATAGCATTCTTCCGACACGCAGGCCATGGCCAAGAGAAATACAACAGCTAGTGCTATGGCCCATGGTATTGCTACCAAAAAATACATAAAATATTTCATATCTGTTCCCTTCTAGATAAGCCTTTAAATTATCTATGAAATATTAATAAAGTAAAACCTTTTTCTTAAAGAACGATTCTAATATACTTCAAAATAAATACATTTCTGTTATACTAATTTTGAAAATTTTCTGGAGGAAAGAATGTCTATTGAGTTAATAATTGCTTTAGTTGTTATCGTAATATTAATATTTTATCTAATTTCAATTTACAATAATTTGGTATCCTTAAAGAATAGAGTAGATAACGGCTGGGCTCAAATTGATGTCCAACTTCAAAGGCGCTACGACTTAATTCCTAACTTAGTAGAAACGGCTAAAGGCTATATGAAGCACGAGAAGGATACTTTAAAGATGGTTATAGATGCAAGAAATGCCGCTAATGAAGCAGCAAAAGCGACGTCTGGAAACCCTTCTGATCAAAATGCAATGAAAGATCTTCAAGCGAGTGAGCAAAAACTCCAGGGAGCTATGATGAGCTTTCAGGCGCTAGCAGAAGGTTACCCTGATTTAAAAGCAAATACTAATATGCTAGCTTTGCAGGAAGAATTGGCGACAACAGAAAACAAAGTCGGATTTTCAAGGCAGGCATTTAATGACGCCGTTATGCAATACAACACTGGTATTGAGATGTTTCCTAACTCTCTTATAGCAAATCAGTTTAAGTTTACTCAGGCAACTGAATGGCAAATTGAGGATCAAGAGGCCAAAAAGAATGTTAAAGTAACTTTTTAAAATAGTCAGATGAACTTTTTCGAACAGCAAGACAAGGCTAGATCTAAAACCTCTAGATTAGTTATTATGTTTTTAACAGGCATTCTCGTTCTTGGAATAATTGCTTTTGTTGCTGTGTACATGGGATATATATTATTTATTGGAGGTGGTTATAATGTTGAAGAAGAAGCCATTTCTGTTGCTCTTTTATTTTCACTAGTTTTTGTTGTTATTCTTTTACTAGCCACATGGTTCAAGATTTCTCAACTGCGTAGGGGAGGAGGACCTCAGGTTGCCAAGGAGTTAGGAGGTATTCTTTTAGAGGAAGGTAATCTTGAAAAGATAGAAACTGTGTCTCAACACAAGATTAAAGTGTTAATGAACATAAATAAGGAAATGGCTTTAGCCTCTGGAGTTCCAGTTCCTAATTTATACTTGATTGAAGATGAAGGGGTAAACGCTTTTGCAGCAGGTTACACACCCTTAAATTCTGTAATCGGCGTGACTTCTGGCGCAGTTAACGCTCTAAATAGAGAAGAATTACAAGGAGTAATAGCTCATGAATACAGCCATATTTTAAATGGCGACGTAAAAATTAATCTTCGTTTCGCAGGTATTTTGTTCGGACTTACTGTTATTTATTACATTGGAAGTTTTCTTTTGAGAATCATGGGAAGTGGAACTAGAAGGCGATCAAGTAAAAAGCAAGGGGGAGGTGTAGGTGGATTATTGGTTATAATTGCGATAGCTTTTTTTATAATCGGGTTAATCGGAAGACTTTTCGCAAACATTATAGGAAGCTTGGTGTCTAAACAAAGAGAGTTTTTGGCAGATGCATCAGCGGTTCAATTTACTAGAAATCCAAATGGTATCGCAAATGCCTTAAATAAAATTCGTTCCGGATTCGGATCCGAGGTAACTAGTGCTTCAAGCAGTAAATTTAGTCATATGTTTTTTGGCATCCCGGCAAAATCATCTGGTTTTAGCGCTCTTTTTGGCACCCATCCACCATTAACAGATAGAATTAAAAGGATAGACCCTACCTTCGATTTTTTCTAAAGCCTATAGTGATCAAAAAACAAATGCTGAACCGGTAAAAAAAGTTAAAAGAGATAACAAGGGTTTTATTGAAAATGTTGCGGGAGCAATAATCGCAACGCAGGCGGGTAATGTTCAGGCAGTTAATATAAAAAAGGCTGGTGAAATTCTTAAGAAAATTCCGGATAAGCTTTTAAATTATGCGTCCAAAAAAACAGAGTCTATACCTTTACTATACGCTCTTATAATGGCTGGATCAAAACAGACAAATCTTATCGGATCAATTCAAAAACGAATTATTTCTGAAAAATATGGAAGCGACATATCTTTCAAAGGTTTGGAAAAAAAAACTGAAGAAATTCAAAAATTAGACTTAGGTTTTCGGTTGCCACTTTTAAATTTGATCATTCCAAATATAAAGCAATTAACCGAAAAGGAAAAAAGCCTAGTTAACTTTTGTGTTAAAGGACTGGCTTTGGCAGATGGAAAAATCTCTACTTTCGAAATCGCTGTAATACAAATCCTGAAGTCAGCATTAAATGATAAAGATGATAATTTTGGCTCAAACAATGAGGATTCTGAGTGCAGGTCTATAAGTAGAGTTATTTGTTTTATGGCTAGCAAGGGTAATATGAATGAAGTTAATACAAAAAAAGCAATAGAAA
>CACFNV010000060.1 GCA_902567635.1 uncultured Alphaproteobacteria bacterium | reverse complement strand
TGTTTTTTATTTAATCCAGATAAAATTAAATATCCGTTGGGTTCTAAGTTTTTATAAAAGTCTAATAGCAACCGCTTTATCGGCTTGTATAAAATATTAGCCAATATTAAATTGTACCTTCCTATAGAGTTTAGTGAACTCCCATTAAAACCTTCTGATTTAAAGACTTTCACAAAACTTGAAACGCTATTTTTTTCGATATTTTTTTTGGTAACTTCTAGAGCGTTCTGGTCATTATCGACTGCAAAGACTCTAGACCTGAATAATTTGGCTATAGCAAGTGAAAGAATTCCCGTACCGCAACCAACGTCGATTGAATTTCTAGACACAAAACCTAATTCATAAAGATACGAAATCATTTCTAAACAACATTTTGTTGTAAAATGATGCCCCGTCCCAAAAGCAAGACCTGAATTGATAACCAACAGAATTTTATTAATTGGGGCTCCCTCAGCATAGAATGAACTTGATATAAAAAACCTACCTATTTTAAGCGGTTTAAATTTTATTCTTGATAACTCAACCCAATCCTTTTTTTCTATAAATCTACATTTGAGTTTGATACAAAACGAACTTTCAATTATTTTTAATGAAATTTCATCAATCTTTTTTAATGAAAAAATTTCAATCCTTTCGACTTTTCCGTTTCCTCCAAGATAAACATTTCTATACAAAAAAAGACTTGTGTTAAACTCTAGGAAAGTCTCCAACCTTTCCAAGATTTTGTCTGAAATATTATCTACAGTATAGCAAAATATAGCGACTAATCTTTACAAATTTTCAGCAAGTTAAGCTTTTTTCAGTTAAAATTATCCCGGTGCCCCCTAGCCCACAATAGCCCCCCGGATTTTTAGCCAAATACTGTTGGTGATAATCTTCTGCTATATAGAAAACTGGTGCTTTTGTTACTTCTGTAGTTATTTTTCCGAAACCATGTCTTAATAGTTGCTTTTCATATATGTGCATCGAATTTATGATTGAATGTTTTTGTTTATCACTAAAAAAATACGCTCCACTTCTATACTGAGAACCTACATCGTTGCCTTGTCGATTTCCCTGAGTAGGATTATGATTTTCCCAAAACACGCTGAGTATATCATCGAAAGTTAAGACATTCTGATTAAAAACTATTTTTACAACTTCATTATGACCTGTAGTTCCAGAACAAACCGCTTGATAGGAGGGATTTTTTATAATGCCACCCGCATATCCAACAGCTGTAAGTTCTACGCCAGGAAGCTCCCAAAATTTTTTTTCTGCTCCCCAAAAACAACCCATACCAAACATTGCAATTTCAAAATTACTATGTTGGTCAAAGCTAAGATTTTTATTAAAAATATAATGAATCATGAAACTATCTCTAGTTTTTTGCGTAATACTCTACAACCAGATTTGGTTCCATCATTGCAGGGTATGGAACATCCGATAACTCAGGTATTCTGACAAATTTTGCCGTTAATTTTTTAAAGTCAACTTCAATATACTCAGGTACGTCTCTTTCCTTAAGTGCCAAAGCCTCTACTATAAGACCCATTTCTTTGGATCGTTCTCTTACCTCTACGATATCACCTTCTTTAACTGAATAAGAGGGTATATCTACTTTCTTTCCATTTACTAATACATGTCCGTGATTAACAAACTGTCTTGCTGCAAAAACAGTCGGCACGAATTTTGCCCTATACACAACAGCATCGAGACGTCTTTCTAAAAGCCCAATAAGCTTTTCACCGGTATCGCCCCTTTCCTTTTCAGCGGTATTGAATATCCGCCTAAACTGTTTTTCTGTCAGGTCTCCATAGTATCCTTTAAGTTTCTGTTTAGCTCTCAATTGAAGGCCAAAGTCTGAAAGTTTACCCTTCCTTCTTTGACCGTGCTGTCCAGGTCCATACTCTCTCTTATTGACAGGTGACTTTGGTCTACCCCATATATTCTCACCCATACGCCTATCTATTTTATGTTTTGCTGAAGTACGCTTTGTCAAAATTTAAGCCCTTTTTTCTGTGGTTGTAGAAAGATTAATTGTTTATAATGAATACGCTTTAACTGTCAAGAGAACAATCGAAATTAATAAGTAAGTTTAAATTTAGGTGATCGGAAATGGTAAACTTAGTGAAAATAGCAGTGGGGGTAACTACTGTGGAAGAATTGCGACTCCGTCAGACAGAATTTTTAAAAAAAATTAATGATAATAACTTTCCATATTTCTACCACAAAACAAGGATGATGCCTAAGAAACACGAGGATATAATTTCTAATGGATCGCTTTTCTGGGTTATAAAGGGTGCTATTTGTGCCAGACAAAAAGTAATAGACATTGTTAAATTCGAAGATACAGATGGTAAAAAAAAATGTAAGATATTTCTTGCTGCCGAAATTGTAAAAACAAAACCTGTTAGGAAACGCCCTTTTCAGGGATGGAGGTATCTTAAAAAGCACATTACACCTGAGGACCTGAATGAACCAATAAAAGGCAATTTTGAGTCGAATATCCCAATCGATGTCCAAAAAAAACTATTAGAAATGGGTGTTTTATAAAAAAGTTGAATTGATGTTAATCTGAACCGATAAGTCTTAAAAAATCTTTAAGAGATTCATTATTCTTATTTTTTTCAATGTAGTCCTTATTTGCAAAAATTGTTGCTGAGCTTTTCAATATCAAACCATCATCTAATAATTTTAGATTATTTTGCGTCAGTGTTTCACCAGTGGACGTTATGTCAGCAATTACGTCCGCAAGACCATTCTTGATTGCTCCCTCAGTAGCTCCTTGACTTTCAACAATTTGATAATCCACTAACTCTCTTGTGACAAAGAACTCACGGACTAAGTTTTGATATTTTGTAGCAATTTTCAGTCTTTTAGAAGATTTTTTCCGATAAAAATGAGCAATATCATCCAGGTCATCAAGAGTATTTACATCAACCCAAAACCTGGGCAAAGCTATAACTAAATTCGCGAAACCAAAATTTAACTGCCTAATCTCTACTATAGTTTTTGACCAATCAGAAACTTTTTCATACAACAAGTCTTTTCCTGTTAACCCTAAATCAATGTTTCCTTTACGCACTTCCAAAGGAATATCTGAAGCGTTCATTAAAACTGGCTGAATATCTGTCCTATTTTCAAAATTTAAAACATATTCTCTTTCAAGCCCATTCTTTATTAGGTCTAAACTGTTCGTTCTAAAAAATTTTTCTACACTAGATTTAAGTCTTCCTTTTGAAGGTATACCTATCCTTACTCGTGATTGCATTATCTATTTATCCTTGATAAATTTAAATTTTCTGTAAAAAATCTATCCTAATCATACTTCCAATAGCACCAAATCCATTTTTGTTTTTTGCTAAGGTTTGGCACAAGCTGTCGTATCTACCTCCCTGAGCAATAGGAGGCAGACGCTTATTTTTAACCTGAAAACCGAAAACAAAGCCATCATAATACTCAAGAGTAGTCATGCCATATGTTACCATAAACTCTGTTTCCTTCAGATTTATGTTGCCAGCTTTAAGCAACTCTACCCGTTTCTCTAAATTATCGATTGCAAGAGAGAATTTCTTTGAACCTTCAGATATTGATTTTAAAATTTTAGGCGCATCCCCTAGACTTGAATGCACTTTCTGAACCTTTTCTATAAAAGATTTATCGACAGTCTTGATAGGATTTTCAAATATTGGCCCCGAATTGTTTATTGATTTCTCAACTGAAAATTTGTCAAAATCTCCCAAAATAGATTTCTTTTGAAAAGCCATCCTACTATTCGAAAATAATTCAATAAGTCTTTTGAATCTCTTAGGTCTCCAAATATGCCTTTTTAAGGCGTTTTTTTTATATTCACTTGTATTCAATTCATTAATTGCGCTTGTTAATATTTGCAAATCACCGGTAACCGCTCTAACTTTAAACTTCTTCAATATTTTCGTTACTAATAGGTATGCTTCAACATCTCTAATTACTTTTTCGTTTCTTGATTTATCAAAAAATTCAAAACCTACTTGGAGCTGTTCGCTTGGAACAATTGACGAAACTTTTTGTCTCCTCCAAATGTTGCCCAAACAAAAATATTTTGCCTCCTTACGACCTGACCCAAGAAAATACATTAGAATTGGGAGAGTAAAGTCAGGTCTAAGAACTTGTTCCCCCAAGACTGGGTCAGATGTAGTGTAGGCACGCAATCGTAGGTCTTCACCATATAAATCAAGTAGTTCTGACGCGTTGAGAAGAGAAGGTACATGTACCTCAATTAGTTTGGATTTCTCAAATATTTTAAAAATTCGGTTTTTTTCTGCATCTAAACGTACCAGATCTATATTATTTTTTTTTTGCCCCTTACTTTCTAATTCAAACATCTTCTTTATTTAGTCAGTTCAGCTATTGTTTTTATTAGATCCTGGATCTTTACAGGAAATTGAGCAGGCTGTTCTTTCCACTGCTCATTTGATTGAATATTTTTTGACAAGCTCTTTCCTAACCTAAGATCTTTAACTTGCACGATATTCTTTTCTATTTCCTTAGACCCAGCAACTATTGCATATAAAGCATTCCGTGAGTCAGCGTATTTTATCTGCTTCCCAAAATCTTTTGGGTTCCCTAAATAGAGATCAGCAGCGATTCCGTTTTGCCTAAATTCTGAAACGATTTTACTATAAAAATCTATAAATTTCCTATCCATAATAGTCACTACAATAGGTAAAGAGACTTCTCTCGATTTACTACTATTTTTCTCCAAATTTAATATTATTCTATCCACCCCTAAAGAAACTCCAGTTGCTGGGACTAATTGACCTGTAAATCTACTAACCAAGTTATCATATCTTCCTCCTCCAGATATAGATCCAATAGATTTCAAAGAGTTAGATTGCTCAACAAACTCTGTTTCAAAAACTGTTCCTGTATAATATCCTAGGCCTCTTACTACGCTTGGATCTATCCGAAAAATTGACTCCGGATATCCTCTATTCAGAAGAACTTCTGTTATATTTTTTAACTCTTCTAAACCTTGAATTCCTGTTGCTGAATTTTTAGTCAAAGTTTCTATTTTTTTAAGGGTCTTATCAGCATCTAATCCTGATATATTCAAAAATTCCAATATCAAGTCAATTTGAGATTCCGTCAAGTTCACTCCTTCTGTGAAATCACCACTTTCATCTTTTCGCCCTTTTCCTAGTAAACTTCTTACTCCCTCTTCACCTAGACGGTCTAATTTGTCGATTGCTCTAAAAATTGATCCTTCAAAATCAATATTAGACTTATTTTTTTCCGCTGAAATATTTTCTATCAAACCAGAAAGTAATTTCCGGTTGCTTATTCTTGTACAAAAGTCTTGATGATCAAACTCTAGTCTTTCAAGCGCATCAAATACCATCATGCACATTTCAGCATCGGCAA
>CACFNV010000059.1 GCA_902567635.1 uncultured Alphaproteobacteria bacterium | reverse complement strand
TTGCAATCCTTTCAGGATGAAATTCCTCAAGGGCATCGATTTTCTCACCAGTACCCACAAATTTTATAGGTTTGCCAATAGTTGACATCATAGAAAGGGCAGCACCACCGCGGCCGTCTCCATCCATTCTTGTTAATACTACGCCCGTTATTGATAATCTGTCATTAAACGATGTGGCTACATTTACAGCTTCTTGTCCTGTTAAACCATCCGCAATAAGTAAAATTTCATTTGGTTTAGCGATCTCCTTTATGGACTCTATTTCTGACATTAACTCGTTATCAATTTGCATTCTTCCAGCAGAATCAAGAATTATCACGTCATAGCCACCTAGGGACGCTTGTTGGATAGCTCTATTGGCAATAGTTTTTGAATCTTGTCCTTTGATTATTGGTAATGTGTCAATCGAGTTGCTTTTTCCTAAAATCTCAAGTTGTTCCATAGCTGCAGGTCTTCTTGTGTCTAAACTCGCCATAAGAACTTTTTTGTTTTCTTTGGTTTTTAGTTTAAGGCCTATTTTTGCTGAGGTAGTAGTTTTTCCTGAGCCTTGTAAGCCAGCCATAAGTATTATTGCTGGAGGTGAGTCAATCTTGAGAGAAGATGAAATATCTTTATCTCCCTCTAATATTTTAATCAGTTCATCATGGACGATCTTTATTACTTGTTGACCTGGTGTCACTGATTTTGTAACTGATTGACCTTTAGCTTTCTCTCCCACCGCTTTTATAAACTTCTTGGTGATATCCAAAGTGACATCTGCCTCCAGCAAAGCTATTCTTACTTCCCTTAGAGCTGTACCAATTTCAGAATCTGAAAGAACACCTTGTTTTGTTAATTTTTCTAGTGCTGAGGAGAAGCTATTGGATAGAGTTTCAAACATTATTTTTTCCGTTTTTATTTGTTGACTAAACTATTAGTAATCAATAGCGTTTCGATACTATAAATTGATTGTGAAAAAAAGAAAATATTTCATTAACAATTGGTGATATTTATAATTTGTATTCGTGAATTTGGGATATCTATGAAAAAAAGTATAATAGCATTTTATAAATTTGTGGACATTAACGATCCTAATGCTCTTAAACTTGATTTAAAAAAATTTTTAAAAGAGACTTCCATCCTTGGTACGATAATTTTGAGTAAAGAAGGTATTAACGGAATGTGCTCCTCTAATGAATTTGAAATAAAGTCTTTTAAGGGTTTTCTTTTTAAAAACACTTTGTTCTCTGACTTAGAGATCAAGGAAAGCTTTCATTTAAAGGCTCCTTTTAAAAAGATGAGCATAAAGATCAAGGATGAAATAGTGCCAATTGGTGATCAAGAGGTTAAGCCAAAAATTAAGGTTGGTAAATATGTTGAGCCCGAAAAATGGGATGAATTTATTTCGAGTGAGGATGTTGTTGTAATAGACACAAGAAATGATTTTGAAGTAGAGCTAGGCTCTTTTGAAGGAAGTGTGAACCCTAAAACAAAAAGTTTTAGAGAATTTCCTATCTGGTGGAAAAAAAATAGAGATAAATATCAGGGAAAAAAGATAGCTATGTTCTGTACGGGGGGTATACGCTGCGAAAAATCGACTAGTTATTTAATTAATCACGGTACCACAGAGGTTTTTCATCTCAAAGGCGGGATACTAAACTACTTTGAAAAACTAGCAGTCAATGAAAAAAACAAATGGAAGGGCGAATGTTTTGTATTTGATCAGAGGGTTAGTGTAACACCGCAATTAATGGCTGGAAGTTTTGAGTTGTGTTTTGGTTGTAGAAACCCAATTAATGAAAAAGACAAGAGCGATTTTTTTTATGAGCCAGGTGTTTCATGCCCTAAATGTCATAATACTAAATCAGAAAAGAAGATATTGGGTTTAAGGGAACGTCAAAAACAAACCTATCTCAAATTTGAAAGAGAAAAAATAAAATTATAAGCTTGTAAGAAAAAGTATGGATTATGTATCAGTTAAGATTGGCTATCTGGAAAAAATTAAACTCCAGAAGTTAGAAAAAAATAACTCTCAAGAAAAATTAATTAAAAAATTGGATTTCTTAAGAGAGAGTTTAGAAAATTCGGGCTATTTTACAAAAGGTTCAAAATTTTTAAATAGCGTAATTAATTTCAAAAAGTTATCTAATGCCAAAGGTCTCTATATTCATGGCGGAGTGGGCGTTGGAAAATCTATGCTAATGGATCTTTTTTTTGAAATTATCAAGGTAAAAAGAAAAAGAAGAATACATTTCCATGAATTCATGAGTGAAGTTCACGAAAATATAGATATAGCCAGAAGCAAGAAAAATTCAGATCCAATCAAAGAAGTCGCATTAAAGATTATCAGAGAGAATAATATAATTTGTTTGGACGAAATACAAATAAATGATGTTGCAGATGCAATGATAGTAGGAAGGCTCTTTGAGCATTTTTTTAAAAGAAAATTAGTTGTTGTTTCGACTTCTAATAGAGCTCCCAAAGATCTATACAAAGATGGTCTTAACAGACAGCTATTTTTGCCTTTCATTGATTTGATTAATGAAAATATGGATATAGAAAATATGGAATCTGGAAAAGATTTCAGAAGATCAAAATTATCAGGCGCAAAAAAATATTTTATAAGCTCCTCTAATAAAGATAGTGATCAATTTTATGCTCTTGCAAATAGTTTTGACATTGGTTTCGGGGGAGGGCTCAGGGTCCATGTAAAAGGAAGAGAAATATATTTCTCTCAATTTCACAATGGTGTGGCTCTTCTTGATTTTTCCGAAATTTGTTCTGTTCCTCTGGGTTCTCTGGACTACCAGCACATAATAAGTCATTTTAGACTTTTTTTCTTAGATAAAATACCGCAACTTTCAAAGGAGGGTAATGATAGTGCAAAAAGATTTGTTACTCTTATCGATACTGTTTATGAAAAAAGAATAGAGTTCATTTGTAGAGCAGAAACTACTCCAGATTTACTGTATTTATCTGGAAAAAATAATTTTGAATTTCAAAGGACTATTTCTAGATTATATGAAATTCAGTCTAGTGACTGGCCTGGAAAATAATTCCCTTATATTTTAATTATAATGAGAAGTATATAGTTCCGTTATGAGGTGAAGCAGAATCGAGCTTAACCTTGACGCTTTGTCCTCCAAGATCATTTAAAATTTTTGTGTCTAGTTTGGCCCATTTCTTTAACTTGCTTTTTAAAAATTCATTTCTTGGAATAACGCCCTCTATTGGAAAAAATTTAAGCCTAACAAAAACATAAAATCTGCTTGCACCAATGATAGTGGCTTCATGAATTATTCTGTTTTTAGTAGTCATAAATAATGCTGAGAACCTGTCAGCACTTTCTCTTTCCGCTAGTACCGATTGCTTTTCTGTTAAATTAATTATTTCACAAATCAATTGAAGGGTTTGGTTAAGTGGATAAGAATCCTTTTCCCACCCTAATGCAAAGCCTAAAGCTCGGTGTACTGTTAGGTCAGCGTAACGCCTTATTGGTGAAGTAAAATGACAATAAGATTTGAGATTTAGACCAAAGTGTTTTTCTGTCTTTTCCAAATATACAGCTTTTGGTAGCAAGCTTAAAAGTTTTAGTTTGAAATAATTTGACTTATCTGATCCGTCAATTGACAAAAGAATTTTATTGATTTCTATTGAGTTAATAATGTCCTTCCTTATCCCTTTCCAATTCAATGACTGAAGAAGATTATTTAACTCATTGATGGCTAAGTCATTTGGAGGAGGATGAACTCTGGAAATAAAATTAAGGGATTTTGTTCTTAATAATTCAGCAGCAGATGTATTTGCTAGGATCATAAAAAGCTCGATAAGCTCATTACTTTTCAATTGTTTTTTTTCAAATATTTTTATTTCAAAATTCTTATTCTCTATCTTAATTTTTTTCTCTGAAAGATTGAGCAGAAGTCGACTACTTAATAATTCAGAGTGTTTTAATGCTTTATACACTTTCCTATAAACCGCATATTTATTATTCTCAGATGAGCTTTCCTCTAGAAATTGATTGAATTTTCCATATGAGAAATTAGTGGCTATTTTAATTAGACTTCTTTCAAATGAGTGAGAGAGTTTTTTCCCATCTTTATCAACGGTAATCTTTGCGATAATGCACCGTTTAAATAATCCAGCTTTCAAAGAACAGGTTTCGTTACTAATTACTTCTGGAAGCATCGGTATCACTTTGTCAGGAAAATATGTGGAATTGCCTCTTTTTTTTGCTTCAAGGTCAATCGCTGAACCTAAACGCACAAAATAAGAGACATCCGCTATAGCTATGTAAAGAATAAATCCTTCCCTATTGGTTACATTTTTGTCTTCTTCAACAAATATTGCGTCATCCAGATCCTTTGCGTCATCTGGGTCAATAGTAATAAAATTTTTCCTTAAGTATTTTTCCTTACTTTTTATTTTTGCCTTTTTAGCAATGGATCGGGCTTCTTCTAGTATCTGATTTGGGAATTGATCTCTTATTTTCCATTGAATTGTTGCTATTCTGGAAAACGAAGAAATATCTGTAATGGATCCAAACAAATAAAAATCGAAAATCTTATATTTTCTAATGCTTCTTTTTGACTTCTTAATCTCAAAATACCCATACTTACCATCAATTTTAGTGTTTTGTCTTAATGGTTCAACAGGGTAGGGTCTGGGGTCCTTTTTAGAGGTAGAAGAAATGAATGATCCTTTTTGACTATGGAAATAGACCCCTAGTATTAGTCTTCTACTAGGCTTAATTTTTCTCACTATTTCAGCCTTTAAATTATAATTCGTTTCTTGTTTTAATTTTACTAGTAGAAGATCACCAATTTGAATATTTATTAAATTTTTCTGAAAGGACTTTGCTGTTATTGGCTCGCTATTTTCTGATCCAACTAACACTATCAATCCGTCACATGTTATGGATGCTACAGCCATAGACTTGTATTGATTATGTGCAGGAAATTTGATGATTTACTTTTTTCTCTTGGTCGAAATGAGTTCTATTGCTTGATCTAAAGTTATATTTTCAACCTTCAAATTCTTTGGTATTGTTACGTTAGTTTTATTCCACTTAATGTAATCGCCATAACGTCCAGACATTATTTTAACTCTTGCTCCTTCTGGATGATCCCCAAGATCTCTAAGTTCTTTGCCTCTTGAGCCCTTACCAGGTTTCTGCTTTTCAGCTTCTGACAATAACTCCACGGCTCTATTCATACCAATAGAGAATATCTCTTCAAAATCCTTAATATTTGCATAAATTGACCCATGTTTAATATAAGGCCCATAAGGTCCAATTGCAGCAATTACTTCTTTCCCGTCATTTGGGTGGTCTCCAAGGTTTTTTTGGAAGTGATATTAATTGTAATGCTTTCTCTAATGTGAGATCTTCAATACTATAATGTTTTGGTATAGAGGCTCTTTTCGGTTTCTGTTGATCTTGATTTTCGGTTTCCAA
>CACFNV010000058.1 GCA_902567635.1 uncultured Alphaproteobacteria bacterium | reverse complement strand
CTATGATGAAGAGTGGCAGTGTGATTGAATGGTCCTTGCCGGGCCCTATAGTAGACAAGCATTCAACCGGAGGAGTAGGGGATTCAGTCTCATTAATTCTAGCGCCTATTATGGCGAGTTTGGGCTGTTACATTCCCATGATCTCAGGTAAGGGTTTGGGTCATACCGGAGGAACATTAGATAAACTTTCGTCAATTCCAGGATTCAAAATAACACAAAGTGAAGATAATTTTAAAAGAATAGTCTCTGAGGTAGGGTGTGCTATTGTGGGGCAAAGTGCCTCATTAGCTCCTGCAGATAAAATTCTATACTCTATCAGGGATGTCACGGCAACTATAGACTCTATCGATCTTATAACAGCATCAATCTTGTCAAAAAAATTAGCTGGGGGTATAAAAAACTTAATACTTGACGTTAAAGTAGGAAATGGATCTTTTATGGAAACGTTTCAAGAGGCTGAGGCATTAGCGGATAGCCTGGCAAGTGTGTCAAATTCTGCTGGGTGCAATACAAAAGCATTGATAACTAAAATGGACCAACCTTTAAATTCTTCGGTGGGAAATGCGCTCGAGGTAAAAAAATCTATTGAGGTTATGAAGGGAATAACTGATGACAGTCGACTACTGGAAACAACAATTAATTTATCTGTCGAATTATATCTCCTTGCATATCCCGAAGAGGGCTCCTCAGATATAAGAAAAAAGATTAATAAGTTAATTTCAACAGGCTATGTTGCAGAAAAATTCGAGAGAATGGTATCGGCTCAGGGTGGACCAAAAAATATTTTGAAAAACTATAATGAATATCTTCAAAAGAAAAAGAAAATAATACCAGTTTTTTGTAAGAGGGAAGGATATATTAATTCAATAGATACAAAAAAATTGGGTATGCTTCTAATAAAATTGGGTGGTGGTAGAAAAACACCCAACGACAAAATTGATTATGGTGTAGGATTTTCTAAAATTTGTTCGATAAATAAACTTATTGACAGAAAAACTCCAGTCTTGCTAATGCACGTGGACGAAGACGACCTAGCATTACAAATTAATAAAGACCTTCAAGAATGTTTCACTATTTCTGAGAAGGTAGAAAATTTTAAAGAAAATTTAGACTTTAAGAGCTTAGAGTGAATAAAGGTATTCTTATTGTCTTGGATTCATTGGGAGTAGGAGGAGCTCCTGATGCCAGCAAATATGGAGATGGTGAAGCTAATACTTTTGGTTCGATAGCGCTTGCATGCAAAAAAGGTCTAGCAAATAAAGGAAGAGAGGGACCTCTTAAAGTCCCAAATTTGGAAGAATTAGGAATTTATGAGGCTTTAAAGCTATCGACTGGAATCACGATAAATGGAGCCAGATATGATACTGGCGCGTATGCCGTAGCCCAACAAATATCAGAGGGTAAAGACACTCCCACTGGTCACCATGAAATAATGGGTATAATTGACCGTGAAGGATGGCACCGATTTGAAAATGTGGAACCTGTTTTTCCAAAAGATAAAATACAACAACTTTGTATGAGAGGAAACATAGAAGGAATCCTGGGAGACAAGCACTCATCTGGTGAGAAAATAATTTTTGAATTTGGGGATTCACATCTTAAGACAGGATTTCCAATTTTATATACCTCTGCTGATAGTGTCCTGCAAATAGCAGTACATCAAGATATCTTTGGCTTAAATCGCTTATACGAATTGTGTCAATTAGCGTTAGAGATATTTTCTTGTTTGAGAGTTCAGCGCGTTATAGCTAGGCCTTTTTTAGGAGATAATAAGGATAACTTTTTTAGAACAAAGGCCAGAAAAGACTTCATTTTACCTCCTATTTCAGAGACAAACTGCGACCGGATTATCAGCTCAGGGCGTAAATGTCTCGGAATTGGTAAGATAGGAGATATTTTTTCTAATAGAGGGATAACTTCGTCTATATTTGGGAAATCGGACTCTCTGTTATTTGAGGACATGTTGGATGTTATAAGTGACTCCATGGAAGGAGACTTGATATTTGCTAATTTTGTTGAGTTTGACACGCTTTATGGTCATAAACGAGATGTATCTGGATATGCAAAAGCGCTAGAGGAATTTGATAAGAAATTACCTAAGTTATTTTCAATATTGGATGAAGAAGATCTACTAATTATAACCGCTGACCATGGAAATGATCCTACTTTCCACGGCAGTGACCATACAAGAGAGCAGGTTCCAGTTTTGATTAGAAACAGAAATTTTAATAATAAAAACTACGGTTTAATAAAATTTTCTGATATAGGAGCAACTATGAGCAATTTTCTTGGGGTAGAACCGGTTAATGGCACAATCATACGATGAATAAATTTAAGTCTAAAAAAAGTAGAGATATAATTGTATTTTGAGGGAGTAGAAGGATCTCGTTTTCAAAGAAAAAATACTATAATTAAAAATAAAAGAGCAACAAATAGAAAAGGAGCAATATGGAAAATCTTACTATAATAGATCATCCTTTAATTCAACATAAGTTAACCGAAATGAGAAAAAAATCGACTTCCTCAAATCATTTTAGAACTTTACTTAAGGAAATAAGCTTACTTCTTGCTTATGAAATCACTCGTAACCTTCCTATGAGTGAAATTTCCATCGAGACTCCCATGGAACAGGTTAATTCACTAACACTAGATGGAAAAAAATTAGCATTGATTTCAATTTTAAGAGCTGGCAATGGTCTTCTTGATGGAATCTTAGACTTAATTCCTTCAGCTCGCGTAGGCTTTGTGGGTTTGTACCGAAATGAGGAAACTCTGGAGCCTGTAGAATACTACTCTAAAGTACCAAACGAGCTAGGTAGTCGGGTATCTATTGTTGTTGATCCAATGTTAGCAACAGGAGGCTCTGCATCTTTTGCTATAAAATGTTTAAAGGATAGAGGGGCAAAAGATATTCGATTTCTTTGCCTTTTAGCTGCGCCGGAAGGTGTGCGGGTTATGCAAAAAGATCATCCCGATGTAACTGTTTTCACAGCTTCCCTGGACCGAGAGCTCAATGAAAAAGGATATATTCTTCCTGGACTTGGTGATGCCGGCGATAGAATTTATGGAACAAAATAATTCAACTTAGTTAAATAAATAGATATTTATTAATTAGAGACTTTTATATTTTTTTCAGCCAGGGATTCTGAGTGTTTCTTGTCGTTTCCCATTAGAAATGTGAATTTTATCAAGATCGATACTTAATACTTGCCAACCTTCGCCAAACTTTTGTCCTACGCCCACTCGAATCATACTACCAGAGGCAAGCCTAATCAGAGCAATTCTTCCGTTTCTTTTACCAAAAACACCTATCAGGTTGGTTCTATTAAGCTCTATAATATTTTTAAGAGTAGAATTACCCGCTATTGATGATCTTTTAGGAATGTTTGGAGGCTTTGTCTTAATTGTTAGATTCTTGATCGAACTAGGGTTTACTTTTTTCAACGCGATCACGGTCTGAGGCATTCTCGGCGGCAATTCTACGTAAGTTATAGCTCCAGAGGATTTAGTGGGGTCGTCAACCACTCTTATTAAATCAATAATTGAAGGCTTTGAATAAGGGTAGTTATCAGTCCATTTTTCCACAATTCTAAATTCCTTTAAGGTCTTTTCGCTCAAAGCTAAAGGAGATCTTAGAAAAAAAGCTGTTGATAAATCACCTAAAAATTCATCTTTTCGTCTAAATTTTTTTTGTAAATCTTTTGAAATTTCAAATTTACTATGCAATGCGACAATGGTTTCTAATCCTTGTCGGTTTTGATAAGTATTGGTGCCTAATGTAGATTTTTTTACAGTAGGAGTCCCTATTTCTTGGTAATCAGTTGAGTCAATGGTTGTCTTGAAAATAATAGGCTTAACAGAAAGTGAAAATATCGCCGGGAGAACACTCGCTCTGCTCGTATCTGCCTTAATAGAAATTTTTGATAATGAAATGTCTGTAAAAACTTCCTCAATGAGAATATTTTTATAATCTTGGTGAGTTAATTGCTTATAAGGAGATATATTAAAGTTCTTTAAGGTATTTTTTAACTTCTGCAGTCCAATAACTTTAGCGCTGGACTCCAATTGCAACCCTTTACTAGAGTGATCTATGGCTGAAGACACAATTTCAATTTCATCTTCCACAAAGGGGTGATTATGACTCTTTGTTATACTGGTAAAAGAAGCGCCTTTCATTAAACTTTCAATGTTATTAATTTCAAGTTCTTTAATTTCACTCAAGTTTTTATAAGAAAAAGACTCCAATGATAGTTCTTTTATGTTTCGATTAAATTGTGTCGTTGAAAAATTTCTTATCATTTTTGCAGATTTTTTTTGTTTTTCAGAAAACAAGTATTTGTTGGAAACAACTTCATAATAATTAAGCTTTTTGACCTCCATTTCAGGCTTAGCCATCTGAGGTGTTAAATTGACCATTTTCAGTGGGCTTTGATACGCTTGGACGTTTTCCTTTATATTTTTTACAACTTGGTAATCTCCGGGTGAGTTATCTTTCTTAAGTTTTATAAGCTTTTCAATTTCAAACAAAAAACTATAAGGGTTTAATTTTTCTCTATATTCAAGGATTGTTGATCCTAAAGAAAAAAGGAACCCAAAAAAAAGAAACATACTAATAGCAGCAGTTATTTTTAAAGTGGTGGTACTATCAAAATCAAGTGCCTGCCAGTTAGTCTTGTCTTTGATAAAAACCGGAGGATTTTGAAATCCGGAAAGCTTATCAGCTGCAATGAACCGATTTGGCAAGAAGCCTTTATTTTTTACAAAATTTCGAGTTTCTCCAATTGACTTTACTGTTATAGCCGCTACTGGTAAAGTTCTACGAGTGCTAGATTTCCCTATGGCAACATATAATTCATGCGTATTTAGACCACACCGATCCGCAATAATTTTCTTGCAGTCTTCAACGGATATATTATCTTCTACTATTATGGTCTGAGACAATATGAGTTCCTTTGGTAAAAGAACGTCTACTATAGGTTTTTTTCCACAAAGGGCTGATGCTTGATTTTTTAAAACAAAAAGTTCTTTATTAATATCAGCTGACCCTGGGTTAGCAGAGCCGATCACTTGCCATCTGCTATCGTCTTGAGCCAGCAAAAGTTGAATGCTCGTCTTAGACAGATTGAGGGCTAGCTTCTTTTTTTTCATGCTTTTTTCAGTGTTTTTGAGAACAAATCGATTAAATGGCTTGATCATACCACATTTTAAAAATCTATCAATTATATGCCGCTAAAGGAAATTTTTGAACCTAGATTGCTATTCTAAACTCAAAAGTGAATTTAGAGTTATACCAACAGCTGTAGAAACGTTTAAAGAAGAAAAACTAGAATTTCCAGAGATTTTTGCGTGATAATCGCAGTTTTCCAAAGTGAGTCTTCTTAGCCCCCCACCTTCAGATCCAAAAACTAAAACAAGATTATTTTCAAAAGTGGAAAAAAACTTTGAATTTATACTTAAATCTGCTTTCTCCTCTAAGCCTATGACCGAAAAGCCAGATTTTTTA
>CACFNV010000057.1 GCA_902567635.1 uncultured Alphaproteobacteria bacterium | reverse complement strand
TAGTTTTAGGCGCGAAAGTTCCCGTTCTATTAACTAGCAGAGCAGATCCTCCTCCAGCAAGACTTTCCTCTATCGCCTTGGCTTCCATACTTAAATAAAAATATAAACCTAAACGTTCTTGAGTTCAAAGCCAAGCGACCGCAATTCATCTTCAAATTTCTTTCCAGAAATAACCGCTCGTTTAGGAGCTCCTAATAGATACTTTTCTGTCGCATGTTTTAATTTTTCAACGGTACATTCAATAACACCTTGCCTAAATGATTGCCTCAATTCCTTATTTATACCTTTAATATTTTGATTAAAATCATTTCTAGCTTCCCCAGCTGGTGAACCAGGTTTATCAATTGATGAAACGACACCGAGTATGCCTTCATCTAATTTTTCCTTCGTTATTGACTCGAGTGACCAATTTATGGACTCATTGAAAGCATCAAAGGTCTTTCCACAGTTAGGATCTCTATAGGAAAAAAACCTAAATGTATTAGTTGCTGAATCCTGCTGAGCTCCAGATCCATATGCACCACCTTTTTCTCTTATCGCAGAATGGAGAAAACCATTCCTTAATACGGCACCCAATACAGATAAGACAGGAGCATCAGCATGAGAGTAATCCACAGTTTGAAATGCCTGAGAGCAAAAGCTGACGTCTGAAGCTGTAATCCAAGCGTATTCCTTTTCTTGAAGCTTCATACCATTTAAAAAAGAAAGCCTCTCTACACCAGTTTTATCAGTATTATCATGCAAACTCTCAATTTCTTTTGCGCTAATAATAACTTCTAGGGACGATTCTACACTTAGCTTTTCTTTTAATTCGTTAAAGGACGCTAACAGAATTTCCAAATTTATTTTCCCTTTTGAGTTCCTCACAGACTTAAGATTATGAATTGAAGAAATACCTCCTACATATTCTGATACCGCTCCAAACAATGACAATTGTGAGGAAGCACTATTCATTGCCAAAATATGACCACTTTGAGTAATAGATTTTTCTCTGCCAGCTATATCAAACTCAGTTAGCTCTTCAATCCTCTTTAGCTCATCTAGCCTGAATTCATTTATCGTCTCTTTCATCAAGCTTTTTAATTTATCAAAATTTTGCTGAAGAGAATTTCCATGCAGCCCTCCACTTATTCGAAAATTTCCACTTTTTTGGCATGGAAGAATGTAAAAACTAAACCCAATACCACCAGTAGTAAGAGATTGCCTATGTTGGATCTCCTCGTAAGGCTTTCCATTAATGCCCACGCTTGTTACAATATCAGAAAATAAATTGCTGAATTTTAAATCATCGTACCACACGCCACTCATAGGAAAAACTTCTGAAGTATAGTCAATCCCATTCGTTCCTGCCTGATAAAAATATTTTACCTTCTCTTGTTCCTCTATTTTTTTTCCGCTTGTGTAGAACCTATCTTTAGAAACGTCACTTACTGTAACACAGGGCAATAGATCGGGATTATCTACAGAGTTTTGTCTAGCATCTAATTTTGAAGTTAAGTCTTTAACCTTAGCTTTATCATCTTCACTCAATGAATGAAGTTTCTTAATTAAAAACTCTTCAGTGCTTTTTGTTTTATTAGAGTCAAAGTTTACATCTGGTATTAACTGAAAAGTAACTCTGTGCTTATTTTTTAAAAAATATCGTTGTATAACATCTTCTAAATGCCCTGGTTTCTTTAACCTGTCTTTTAGTTGGTTGAGTGAACTTTCTAAGTCTAAAACTTCTAAAGCCTTTGAGTCGTGTAGAGTAGAGGGCATTGTACCAAGAAGAAGTTGTAAACCGTAAGGCATTCCTCCACTAATTTCTCTTTGCGATATTTCTATCTGATGCAACGAGGCTTCAATCTGTTGTTTGTTGATCCCTTGATTTACTAGATCCTTAAATACTTTTAAAATTAATGCCTCTACCTCTTTTTCATTGTTTGCCTTTACCCCTTCAAGTCCTGCAACAAAAGCCATTTGCTTTTGTTCAGTTTCCATGAAGGTTATGGGCGAAGGAGCTTTACCCAGAGACGTATTCTCAAGAACTTTCCTTAATGGAGAAGACGAATTATCAAGCAATATATTTTCTAATAGAGCAGCTTCTAAATGATCTACTGGATTGTTAGAACTTGGCAACAACCATCCCGTAACAACATGGTGATTGTCTTTATCATCAGGAAGGGGATTATATGTGCCTTTAGAATATCGAGGTTGTTTGAAATAAGGCTCCGGAGCTACCCTAAGTTTTTCCTTTTGTGGAACAAAATGATTGAGCACTTCATTCTGTATCGTTTCTTGCAAGGATTCTAAGTTTAACTTTCCATAAGAAAAAAAACATGCATTAGAGGGGTGATAATGCTTTGAGTGAAAATCTTTTAAATCTTTGTAAGTTAAATTTGGAATAACATCTGGGTCTCCACCAGAATTAAAACCGTAAGTGGTCTCCGGATAAAGCGCCTCTGACAATCCATGCCACAGTTTTCTAGGAACGGAGCTCATAGCCCCCTTCATTTCATTATATACAACGCCCTTAAGCTCGAGAGATTCATTTTCTTTTTTTGATCCGATTAATTCTACCCGATGGCCCTCCTGCATAAAGTCTAATTCATCTAAGTTTGGGAAAAACGCTGCATCCAAATAAACTGACAATAAATTCTCAAAATCTTTGTCATTTAAAGTAGCGAAAGGGTATGCAGTAATGTCCGGGTAAGTCATAGCATTCATAAAAGTGCTTAATGATCTTCTTGTCATCATGAAAAATGGATCTCTTACGGGATATTTTTTTGAGCCACAAAGAACGGTATGTTCTAAAATATGCGCCACACCAGTGGAGTCATTAGGTATTGTACGAAAAGCAACAACAAACGCTTTCTCAGGACTCTCACAATCTAAATGAATATGTTGGCAAGAAAACTTCTCGTTCGCGAATACCATCGCTTTAACACCAAGCAAGCCTATTTTCTTATTTTCAGTTAATTTAAACATAGGTGGAAGATAATACTTATAGTAGTGAATACAAGTCAAATTATCTTATTTATATTTTCTTCAGCCGATAGAAAAATAATCGTTCTATTAATCTTTTAAAGAAGATAATTGTTTTGTAATTCTATAAATTTATATGCTAATCTTTTCTTTTAACTTTTAAGGGCATTTAATAATGATCGTAGGAGTTCCGAAGGAAATTAAAGCAAGTGAGTTCCGCGTAGGCGTAACTCCAGCTACTGGTGCCAGAATTGTCAATGAAAAGCATACTCTTGTAGTTGAGAAAAATGCTGGGATTGGAATTGGGGCGAGTGACGAAGATTATAAAAAAATTGGCGCGCAAATAGTTGAAAATGCTTCGGATGTTTTTGCCAAGAGCGAGATGATTGTAAAAGTTAAGGAGCCTCAAGAACCTGAGTGGAAAATGCTTAAAGAAGATCAGATATTATTCACTTACCTTCACTTGGCAGCAGACCCAAATCAAGCTGATGGATTGATGAGATCAAAATGTCATGCAATCGCATACGAAACTATTACGGATAATAAAGGCACCCTTCCCCTTTTAGCACCTATGAGCGAGATAGCTGGAAGACTTGCAGTATTTGAAGGGGCATATCATTCAAAAAAGACATCCGGAGGGCCTGGCTCTCTAATCTCAGGAGTTCCAGGAGTTAAGCCCTCAAAGGTTGTAATTCTTGGTGGCGGAATGGTAGGAACTAATGCTGCCCATATGGCTGCTGGCGTAGGAGCAGACGTAACTATTTTCGATAAATCCATAGACAGGTTAAGATACTTAAATGATATTTTTGGAAACTCTGCAAAGGTTTTATACTCTGAAAAAGTGACTCTAGAGGAACAATTAAGTGATGCAGACTTAGTTATAGGCGCAGTTCTTATTCCTGGAGCTAGTGCACCAAAACTTATTGAAAAGGAATTTTTAACGAAAATGAAGAAAAATGCGGTACTCGTTGATGTAGCTATCGATCAAGGAGGTTGCTTTGAAACCTCTAGACCTACCACTCATAATGATCCAACTTACGTTGTGGATGACATAATTCATTATTGTGTAGCAAATATGCCAGGATCTGTCCCTAAAACTGCCTCTAACGCTCTTAATAATGTAACTGGGGATTACATAATGAAGTTGGCAACACATGGAATGAGTGCCCTGGAGGAGGATGAAAATCTTGCAATGGGCTTGAACGTATCAAATGGGATAATCACTCATGATGCGGTTAAATCCGCGTTGGGATAAGCTAACAGCTCTTATTCACGGGACAGTAAGATAACGAGATTATTTTAAAAGAGGATTTTGAAAAAATGAAAAAGCCTCTTCCAAGAATTGTATTAGCAGGCTGTACTGGTTATATCGGGAAAGAATTAGTTAAGCTATTATCAGACTCAGGATATTTAATTATCTGTCCAGTACGAAATATAGAGAATGCAACCAAATATATTTCTAATTGCCAAAATCTAATCCTAGTTAACTATCAAAACTTAAAAGAAACTATAGAAAGATCAAGTTCAAAGCCAACTATTTTAGTGTCTTGCATCGCATCCAGAAGTGGAGGAGTAAAGGACTCTTGGGATGTTGAATACGATGCTAATATGAAACTTCTCGAGCTAGCTAATAAATTTCAATTTAAAAGATTTATTTTGCTGTCCGCTATTTGTGTGCAAAAACCGGATTTGGAGTTTCAGAAAGCCAAACTAGCATTCGAGAATAAGCTTCAGAAATCATCTATACCTAGTGATATAATAAGACCAACTGCATTTTTTAAGTCGCTATCTGGTCAAATAGAAAGAATTAAAAAAGGAAAAAGCTTTCTTTTGTTTGGCAATGGAGATCTTACATGCTGCAAACCGATTTCTGAAAGAGACTTGTGCATATTTGTTAAAAGAATGATAGAAAGGAAAAAGCAAAAAAATAATATTCATATAATTGGAGGGCCTGGTCCTTGCATCACACCTTTGCAACAAGGAAGAATTTTGTTTAGGCTGCTCAAAAAAAGAGAAAAATTTTATCGGATAAATCCAAAACTTTTTTTAGTAATATCACGGTGTCTTTATCCCTTATCGAAATTATCTTCTCGATTAAATGATTATAGAGAATTTTTAAGAATTGCTTATTACTATGCAACAGAGTCAATGTTATTTTGGAATTCAAAGGTTAAGGAATACGATAGTGACTTAACTCCAGAATTTGGAACTGATGTTTTAGAAGATTTTTATAAAGATCTCATTGCTAGCAAAACACAATACTCAGAACTTAAGGATCAAAAGCTATTTTGAAATCTGACAAAAATATAAAAAATCTTACAGAAGAATATGACTATATTATTGTAGGAGCAGGTTCAGCTGGTTCAGCATTAGCTTACAGAATGGCCCAAGACAATAACAAAAAAATATTGCTTCTTGAATTTGGAGGAAAGAATAACTCTCTTCTAATAAATATGCCTGCGGCACTGTCCTACCCAATGAATATGAAAAAATATAATTGGGGTTACACAACCTCGCCTGAAAAAAACTTGAAAGGTAGATCTTTGAACTGCCCTAGAGGTAAAGGACTTGGTGGATCATCTTCTATAAATGGAATGGTATTTGTTCGAGGACATCCACTTGACTTTGACAATTGGGAAAAAAAAGGCGCACAAGGCTGGTCATATTCGGATGTACTTCCCTATTTTAAAAAAATGGAAAGCTCAGATCAATTCGGATCTAAATGGCGCGGAAACGATGGACCAATGCATGTGAAGAAGTCTAGGCAGAACAATATTTTACACAAA
>CACFNV010000056.1 GCA_902567635.1 uncultured Alphaproteobacteria bacterium | reverse complement strand
CTTTTGGAATCATACGCGTGGACAAATTATTATCTGAGAATCCACAACAATACAAGGACGCCGGTATCAAGGCTATAAAAACATTCTTAGAAATTGACGAAAGTGAAAAAATACCCACCTCAAAAATTAATTCCATTAAAATGGGAACAACAGTCGCAACCAACGCTCTTCTGGAGAGAAAAGGGGAACCAGTCGTACTTTTGATAACAGAAGGGCTACGTGACCAATTAAGAATTGCATACCAAAACAGACCAAATTTATTCGATCGTAAAATAAATATTCCTGAAGCTCTCTATGAAGAAATTATCGAAGTTGAAGAAAGAGTCTCTGTTCATGGCAAAGTCTTAACTCCTTTAGACAGTAAGAGAACTTTGAAAGATTTAATGATAGCTCGCCAAAAAGGCTTTACCTCTTGTGCTATCGTTTTAATGCACAGTTGTAAATTTAATAAGCACGAGCTTGAGGTAAGAAAACTAGCAATTGACGCTGGTTTTTCCCAAGTTTCAGTAAGTAATGAGACGTCACAAATCATGAAGTTAGTTATGAGAGGTGACACCACCGTCGCTGACGCATATTTAAGTCCAATTCTTAATAACTATATAAAGAATTTAAACTCCGAATTTAATCATGATTTGGGACACAAATTAAGCTTTATGCAGTCTAATGGTGGTTTAACCGGATCAGACTATTTTTTTGGAAAAGACGCAATTTTATCTGGGCCAGCAGGAGGAGTAATTGGTGGCATAAAAGTCAGTGAGCAAGAAAATCTAAATAAGGTAATAGGGTTTGATATGGGTGGCACTTCTACCGATGTTTGGCATTATGCCGGCGAATTAGAGAGGAATAGCAATAATATGATTGACGGTGTTAGGATTTCAGTTCCTATGCTCAGTATTAATACAATTGCTGCTGGCGGAGGTAGTATTTTAAAAGAAAGCTCAGGACGGTTACAAGTTGGTCCGGAAAGCGCTGGAGCAAACCCAGGACCTGCGTGCTATGGTAAATACGGTCCTTTAACGGTTACTGATAGCAATCTTATTACTGGTAGAATTAACTCCAGCCTCTTTCCAAAATCATTTGGTCTTAAGGGCAATAGTAAAATTTCTTTCTATAAATCAGAAAGACTTTTTAAAAAGTTAGAAGATAAAATTGGCAAACCAATCGAAGAAATTGCAGAAGGGTTTTTAAGCGTTGCTGACAATAATATGGCCGAAGCGATCAAAAAAATATCTGTTCAAAAAGGCCACCATTTAAATGAGTATTGCTTAACTGTTTTTGGCGGAGCGGGAGGACAACATGCATGCTCGATAGCTGAAATATTAGAAATGAAAACCTGCTTAATTCACCCTCGAGCATCTGTTTTATCCGCTTATGGTATGGGCTTGGCAGAATTGAGAACAAATAAGAGTCTTTTAATCGAAAAGGCATTTAATAGAGATACACTTTTAGAAACATCATTCCTTGCAGACACGCTTATGACAAAAACTATGGAGCACCTCGAAAAACAAGGTGTCAACGAGAAAGATATATCATTTAATACAAAGCTTTTTATTAAAATTAAGGACACGGATACTTGTATCGACGTAAGGTTTGATATCACCGATAATATCATTAAACAATTTAATGATTCCTATTTTCGTCTCTTTGGCTTCAAACCAACTAATAAAGTTCTGATTATAGAATCCGTGTTTGTAGAAGCAATTGGAAATTCTGGGATCGAGAAGAAAGATAAGACTGTAATTAAAGAGAAAACCGTTTCATATGAAAATAAAGTTAAAGAAAATAAAGTTTTTATTAATGGGAAATGGCTTGAATGTAAATTTTACAGAGTAGAATACCTAAACTCTAAAAAAAATGTTTATGGCCCGGCGGTTATCTATAATGAATATTCATCAATTTTACTAAAAGAAGGATGGAGAGCTGAATCTTTAGAGAGTGGTACTATTAAACTCACTCGATTAAAGAGTATTCAACAAGAAAAAAAAATAGAAAGTGCGCTAATTGAAGTTTTCAATAACTTGTTTATGTCGATAGCCGAACAAATGGGATTTGTCTTAGAGAAAACATCACAATCCATAACGATTAAGGAGAGATTGGATTTTTCTTGCGCAGTTTTTGATAGTAAGGGTGAATTAATAGCAAACGCACCTCATATGCCAGTTCACCTTGGCTCCATGGACTCAACAGTAAAGTCCGTTTTAGAAAATAATAAAAAAATTAATTATGGTGATATTTTTGCCTTAAATGCTCCCTATAATGGAGGCACTCATCTTCCTGATATAACTATAGTGACCCCTATTTGGGACAAAACGAAAAAAAGGATTATCTTTTTTACAGCTGCAAGAGGCCACCATACAGATATAGGAGGGCTTACACCCGGATCAATGCCATGTAATAGTACATCAATAGAAGAAGAAGGTGTTTACATCGACAATTGGAAAATTGTGCAAAACTTTATATTTGACGATAAAGCCGTGAGGAAAAAATTGTTGAAAGGCCCTTACCCTGCTAGAGCTCCTGACACCAATATAGCAGATCTTAAGGCACAAATAGCGGCATGCAAAAAAGGATCTCAGGAGATTGAAAAAATGGTAGAGAAATATGGCTTTAGAACTGTTATGAAATACCAAAGGCTCATTCGAAACAACGCTGAAATTGCGGTTAGAAAAGCTATTTCTAAAATAAAAAACTCCGAGATTTTATATCAAATGGATGACGATTTAAATGGTAGAACTAGACAGATTAAAATAAAGCTGAGTATAGATAAAAAGAAAAATTGTGCTGAAATAGATTTCACTGGCACAACAAGAGAACTGAAAAATAATTATAATGCCCCCCTGCCTGTTACTAGTGCTGCTGTTCTTTATTCCTTTAGAGTATTGACTGGTGGAAACATTCCGATGAACTCAGGTATAATGAAACCAATAAAAATAAAAATTCCTTCCAGAACTATGTTATCACCCAAATATCCAGCAGCAGTTATTGCTGGAAATGTGGAAACCAGCCAAGCGGTAACTACAGCTCTTCTTATGTGCTTTGGTATTCAGGCAGCCTCACAATCAACGATGAATAACATTACATGGGGTAATGAACATTTTCAGTATTATGAGACTATTTGTGGTGGTACGGGAGCTGGTATAGATTTTTCGGGAGAATTTTATAATGGAACATCAGCTATTCATAGTCACATGACTAATAGTAGGCTTACCGATCCTGAGGTTTTAGAATTTAGATTTCCTGTTATTCTTGAGGAGTTTTCTATTCGAAAAAACTCTGGCGGTATGGGAAAGTTTAAGGGTGGAGACGGGGTAATACGTAAGATTCGAATATTGGAAGACATGATAATATCTGTATTGTCTGGGCACAGAACAGTTCCACCACCTGGAATATTAGGCGGCAATCCGGGTAAAACAGGGTCCACAACTTTAATTAAGAGTGAGGGGACTGAATATATTCTTAAATATGCTGATCAGATTAAAGCAAACCCCAATGATATACTAGTAGTTAAAACACCGGGAGGTGGAGGTTTAGGAAAGACTTAATCTTTAACGTATTTTTCTGAATTTCTAGATACTTCAACAATTTTTTTTCCATTAAGAAATTTCTTTGATTCCACTATCCAAGACGACTCAATAATACGAGACTTATTGCAGATTAGAGACCATTTATCTTCTAAAAAAAATCCATTATCTTCACTAAAAATTCTTTGATTAGGATATGGCTTGATATTCCATCTACTCTCTACGCCACTTATTAGATGGTCGAATGATGATAAAATTATACCTGTTGGAGGTAATATACTATTATTTTCTTCCTTCGCTTTTTTTGTAGATAGGGTTAACCTTCTCAAATTGACGTATTTAGGTAGTTTATTTAATTGGCAAAAAACTAGAGAACTAACTCCTGATTTTAAAAACTCCTCCATTACCCATAGAGACTCTTCCTCGTTTTCCGTATTGACTATTATTAAGTTGCTAAGAGTTATCCAATCTGAAACTCCCTCAGGATAGAGTATTTCATTAGATCTTTCTAACCTTACCCATGTTATTTGGTCTTGGATAACATTTCCTATTATGAGAGCTAGAATAAACCTAGCTGAACCTGTAATCTGATGAATTTTACCTCTTTTCAAGAAAAGGTTAGGCAAAAACTCTATATACTCTGACCTATCAAGATGTAACATCTCTACTCACAAACTGAAAATATTTATTTGTTCACTATTTGTTCTCTTATCTTATATGCTAATTTTTTTCTAAAAAGAAATTTATTTTACTCAGTAGTGGAATATTTATTTAAAGAAATTAAATACTGTATGAGATTTGCCCGGTCTGAGTCTTTCTTCAATCCAGCAAAACTCATTGCCGTTCCAGGAGCATAACCAGCTGGTTTAGTTAAATATTTATTCAACGGTTCTATATCCCAGACCCCCTGCAAACCAACTAATGCTTTAGAATATTTGAATCCTTGTACTGAAGCTATTTCTCTTCCAATTATTCCATATAAGTGAGGGCCAACTCCGTTTTCTCCTTTTTTCAGCTTGTGGCAAGATTTACATTTACCAAAAACTTTTTTTCCTTTATCTATGTCAGCATTTTCAAGCAACGCTAGAAAATCAACTTCTTCTACCTCTGACTCCATTTCTTCCTTATTTTCAGTCTCAACATCCAAATAATAGGCTAACTTTTCCTCTCCGTGATGATCATGGCTTTCATGGTATATAATTTCGGTCCCCCAATTTAACAATAAGAAGAAAAGAAGAGCTCCACAAAAAGCTCCCATTATCTTAGTCCATTCAAAGGTATCCATAATTTTTATTCCTAAATTTTATTTTTATCTATATCTTATATTTAATTTTATATTTTATTCTACTACTGATTTAAAAAACATACCGTGACAAAAAGCGCCGTCCTCAAAGAAAATGAGAAATAAAAAACTAAAAATATCATTGCAAGGAGCCCTGGGCTCATACTCCCACCAGGCGTGTACCAAACTATTTAAAAATGCGACAGCCGTTCCATGCGATTCGTTTGATAGCGCTATAGATTTTGTGAGAAAAGGTAAGGCTGACAAAGCTATATTACCAGTAGAGAATTCAACCTATGGAAGAGTTGCTGACATTCATGCATTGCTACCTGACTCCAAACTCTTCATCACTGCAGAGTATTTTCTGCCAGTGGACATATGTATGCTAGGGACCAAAGGATCGAGCCTTCAAAGCATTAAAAGCGCAATGAGCCATCCAGTTTTAATAGGACAATGTAAAAAATTCCTTCGAATAAACAAGATAAGATCTGTTGCAGGTTATGATACGGCTGGCTCAGCAAAAATTGTTGCTCAAAAAAATAAACCTGAAATTGGAGCAATCGCTTCAAAGATTGCAGCAAAAATATACAATCTAAAAGTTTTAAACGAAAAAATTCAGGATAATAAAAACAATACAACCAGATTTCTCATAATGGAGAAAAAACCTAAACATTTTATAAAAAAGGAAAAAAAAGTAATTACCTCGATACTTTTTCAGGTTAGAAATATACCTGCGGCTCTATATAAAGCTATGGGAGGTTTCGCAACAAATAATGTAAACATGATAAAGTTAGAAAGTTACATGCTTGGTGGTTCCTTTAAAGCAACTCAGTTTTTTGCGGATATAGAGGGGCACCCAGAGGATGACACTGTTAAGCGGGCCATGGAAGAATTATCATACTTTACAACAAAACTAGAAATTATCGGTGTCTATAAACAGCACTCATTTAGGTACAAGTCTGAATAGAAACGCTTCTTCACTCTAATGTATACTTGAAACTTGGTTTTGAAGCTTCTCTATAGCTCTACTCTCTATCTGACGCACTCTCTCTCGGCTAACCTTGTGTTTCTCGCTTAGTTGTTCCAAGGTCAATGCCTGCTCCCTTAACCTTCTATCAAGAAGAATACTTTTTTCTCTTTCATTAAGTACTTTAAGAGCATTAATTAAAATTTTTCTTCTATCGTTTATTTCATCCCGACGGGCAAAATCTTCTGCGTGGTCTTCGTTGTAGTCCCTTAATAATGACTGCCACTCCTCATCTGAATCACCATCGGTGTTAATCGTTGCGTTCAACGAGACGTCTCCTCCCACCATCCGCCTATTCATAGAAATCACTTCTTCTTGATCTACATTGAGCTGGTTGGCTATATTTTCGACGTTTTCAGGCAATAGGTCGCCATCTTCGATGGCCCCTATCTTATTTTTTATTTTCTTCAAGTTGAAAAATAATTTTTTTTGGGAACTAGTTGTTCCCATCTTTACAAGACTCCAACTTTTCAAAATATATTCTTGTATGTTTGCTTTTATCCACCACATTGCATAGGTAGCTAGCCTGAAAC
>CACFNV010000055.1 GCA_902567635.1 uncultured Alphaproteobacteria bacterium | reverse complement strand
CATAAATCCAGGTGATGAAGTGATAATAATATCCCCTTACTGGGTTTCATATCCTGAAATGGTTAAATTATGTGGTGGTGTCCCAAAGATATTAAAAAGTGATAGAAAAAATAACTACCAAGTAAACGTAGAAAAATTAAAAAAGGTTATTTCAAAAAAAACGAAATGGTTAATATTAAATTCTCCTAACAACCCTACTGGAACAGTCTACTCATTAGAAACCTTAAGAAAAATTGCAAATATTTTAACTAAACACACTAAGATTTGGGTTTTATCTGATGAAATATATGAAAAACTTAACTTTATCCATCCATCACCAAAAAACATTATAAACATAAAAAAGACGCTTAAAAAAAGAGCTCTTATAGTTAACGGTTTTTCAAAAAGCTATTGCATGACCGGCTGGAGATTAGGATATGGCGCAGGGCCCAAAAAATTAATCGGCTCTATGCTAAAAGTTCAATCGCAAAGTACTTCAGCTGCTAATACAATAGCTCAATTTGCTGGAATAAATGCTCTGGAGCTTTCAGACTCCAGTTTTTCAGACCTTCGCGTCATATTGGCAAGAAGACAAAAAATAATGTTAAGAGAAATTAATAAGATTAATGGCCTATTAACAAACAAGCCAGAGGGCGCATTTTATATATTCCCTTCGATCCAGTTTTTTATAGGTAAGAAGCTTATTGACGGAACTAAGAAAAGCATAGAAAATCTGTCAAGCAATAGCGAAGCTTCAATTTTAAAAGAAAAAACAAATTTGAGTCCATACAGTACCAGTGGAAGTAGAATATCAGATAAGAAGGTTTCTATTGAAGTTGGTAATCTAGATTTGAATATCTTTGCTATTAAGCCTTCTTGGATAAGAATAAAAGATGAAGAGAAAAAGGTTGTTTTTGAAAAAATCCTAAAATCTGGGGAAGTATTAAAGATTAAGAAGGACTGGTTAAATGGTAACCTTAGGGCTGGTAATGCAAGAGACTTATTTTTCTCGTTAGATGGTGTTACATACGGACCTGTATCTGATTCCAGAACAGTTATTAAAAAATTCAAGATTGATCCAGACTATATTTTTGATACTCTTAAAATTAACGACCTTAAAGACAGTTTTATGAATAAATCTTTATCACTAAGAAAATCACTATAGTAACTAAACATTAAATTTGAAGAGGTATTCATAGTGTCAATTAACAGTGTTAGACCTTGGCGACAAATCCAAAGGAGAAAATCTAGAGAAATTAGGGTTGGGAATGTTAAGATAGGTGGAGATAATCCTATCTCCGTTCAAACCATGACAAATACAGATACTAGTGACAGCTATCAAACATTGAAGCAAATAAACGAATGTGCTGAAGCTGGGGCAGAGATAGTAAGGGTTTCTTGTCCGGATGAGAGCAGCACTAGTGCTTTAAAGGAAATTTGTAAATATAGTGAGGTTCCGATTGTTGCTGATATACACTTTCATTACAAAAGAGCTATTGAGGCTGCCACTGCAGGCGCTGCATGCTTAAGGATTAATCCAGGGAACATTGGAGATAGCAAAAGGGTAAAAGAAGTTATAAAGGCGGCAAAAGACAATAATTGCTCTATTAGAATTGGTGTTAATGCAGGGAGTTTAGAAAAAGACCTACTGGAGAAGTATCGCGAACCTTGTCCTGAAGCTTTATTAGAAAGTGGAATACGAAACATTGCTCTATTAGAAGAGAATGATTTTCTCGAATTTAAAATATCTGTAAAGGCTTCTGATGTCTTTCTTGGGGTAGCAGCTTATACAGGGTTGTCAGAAGTCACTAACGCTCCTTTACATATAGGTATAACTGAAGCAGGATCGAAGTTTTCTGGAACCGTTAAGTCAGCTATTGGACTAGGAAACTTATTATGGTCAGGGATTGGGGATACTATAAGAGTCTCTTTATCTGCTGATCCAATAGAAGAAGTCAAAGCGGGTTACGAAATTTTAAAGTCGTTAAACTTAAGGCATCGTGGTGTGCAAATCATTTCGTGCCCTTCTTGTGCTAGACAAGGTTTTGATGTAATTAATACGGTTTCTCTTCTTGAAGAAAGGCTTGCTCATATCAAGACCTCAATGTCCCTCTCAATTATTGGATGTGTAGTAAACGGTCCAGGCGATAGTATTGAATACAAGACAAATGACGGCGTGATAAAAATTCTTACTCTTTGTGAGAGAGTTCTGGAAAGTCCTAAAAAAGAAGAGCAAATCTTCCAAGCAAGAACTAGAAACGAAGAAGCGATAAGATTAAGTGACAGCCTTTTAATAGAATTAAGAAGAACTACAACAATAGTCAAAAAGTGAAAAAAAATATAATTGTTTTAACCATGGGCGAACCTGGTGGCATTGGCCCTCAAATTCTATTAAGAAGTTTCACAGCTATTTCTGAGAAAACTAGGGTAATTGCTATTAGTGATTTCTATAAAATCAAAGATCTAGCAAAAACACTTGATATCAAAATTAGAAAGATAACCAAAATATCTGAAGCATGCTTTAAAAATAGAGAGTTAAATATTCTTCATTTAGAGTACCAAGCACCCTTCATACAAGGAGAATACAACCAACGAAATTCTAAATCTGTAATAAACTCTATAAAATTGGCTACCAACCTTTGTTTAAATGAAGAGGTAGACGCTATGGTTACAGGACCTATAAATAAACACATTTTAAAGCAAAGTGGCAACTTTCGCTTTAGAGGCCATACTGATTACTTAGAATACCTTTGTAATAAAAAATCTGGCAGTGCCTTAATGATGATGTCAAACCCTAAACTTAGGATTATACCTCTCACAATTCATGAACCTCTAAAGAAAGTAAGTAGCTTAATTACAAAACAAAGATTAAAAGAATCCTTAAGCAAAACAACAGAGGAACTCAAAACAAAATTTAATATAAACCATCCAAAAATTGCCGTACTAGGTTTAAATCCACATTCCGGAGAAAACGGAGATATAGGAAAAGAAGAAATTCAAAATATCATTCCTGTTATTTCAGAGTTGAATAGAAAGCCTCACTTCAATATTTCTGGTCCCTTCCCTGCAGATGGTTATTTTGGGTGTCGAGCTTTTGAGGAGTATGACGCTACTTTAGCGATGTATCATGATCAAGCACTTATACCATTAAAGCTGTTGGGTTTTTTTGAGTCGGTAAATACCACTATGGGATTACCTATAATTCGGACTAGCCCTGGCCATGGGCCAGCCATAGAATTAGCCAAAAAAGGAAAAGTAAGTGAAAAATCTTTTTTAGCTGCTATTCGTCTAGCTAACACTTTAATTACTCGTAAATTTACTAGCAAGACAAAATACGGAAATGAATGACGCAGCTGACCTGAAAATTTTGCCAAAAAAACGGTATGGCCAGAATTTTCTCCAAGATGATAATATTATAAATAATATTATTGGCCTATCGGGAGGATTAAAGGACAAAAATGTATTAGAAATTGGCGGCGGGACAGGAAACTTAACTAGAAGGATAATAAACGAAAAACCCAAAAAACTAGTAGTTGTAGAAGTTGATAATGACTTGATACCTACACTAAAAAAATTGGAGTATGCAAACCAACAAAATGTAAGAATTATTTGGGGAGATATTTTAGAATTCAATATCATGCAGCATTTTCTACAACCTCCTATAATAATTGGGAATCTACCTTATAATATCTCAACTAAAATTCTTACTAATTTGTTAAGCTCTTCACCCCAAGCATGGAACCAACTAATATTAATGTTTCAAATGGAGGTTGCTGAAAGAATTATTGCTAAACCGAACAGCAAAAAATTTGGACGCCTATCAGTACTGGCTCAATATTGTAGCATGCCATCTATTAAGATAAAAATAAGTAACAAGGTGTTTTTTCCAACCCCAAAAGTAAAAAGCGCAGTTGTAGTTTTTAATAAAAAACAGAATTACACAAATAAGATCAATTCTGATTTATTTTTTCTTATTGTGAAAAAATGTTTTTCTCAAAGAAGAAAAAAAATAATCAATTCTTTAAAAACCTTTTATCCTAATATGTCCTCTATATTGGAGGAGTGTGATATAGATCCTGATAGCAGAGCAGAAAATTTAAGCGTTGAAGACTACTATAAGCTAGCGGAGATCATCCAAAGAAAAAAAGAAAAACTTGAAATTAACCTGCGTTAGTTTCCCGATCTATAATAGTCAATTCTTTCTTTTCTTTGTTTTCAAGTTCAATATTAACGGAAGGTTTTTCCGAGGATCTTAAGCTTTGCCCTTCAAGAGAATTGTTTTGTTCTTGCTGATTAGCTTTCTCAGCGATTTCCTTTTGTGCATCTAGTAAAAGCCTTGAGTAGTGTTCTGAATGTTGTTGAAAATTTTCAGCAGACACTCTATCACCAGATAGCTGAGAGTCATGGGCTAATGAAAGATATTTATCAATAATTTGCTGGGGAGTACCTCTGACTTTTCCCTCAGGGCCAGCACTATCAAAAACGCGGTTTATAACGTTACCTGGGTTTGGTCTTCTCCCATTGTTTTTATTCCTATTGCGTGATTTTCCAGGAGGTCTCATTGAACATCTTTCTAACTATTTTATGCAAAAATTTGAGCATTCAAGCTCATTTGACCTAAACTAAGTTTTGGTCTTGTATTAATCAAAATATATAAACTCTTAAATTTAAAAACCAGCAATTCTGATACTCAAAGCCAAAAATATCATATAATGCCGTTTACTGTGACCTTTTGGACACAGACAGTACGAGAAATTCCATTTGTGTCATTAAAAACATTATAATTTTGATAGTTCAAATCATTCAATTTTTTAATAATTAAATCAAGTTGATGGGCCCCTATTTCGATTATAAACACCCCTCTCCTGCTTAAATAAAATGAAACTATATCCAAAAAATCAAATATTAACGCTAATCCATTTTTACCACCAATTAATGCTTGGTGCGGCTCGAAAAGGATGACTTCTTGAGGCAAAGAGATTAACTGAGATATTTTTATATAAGGTAGATTACAAACAATTAGATCGAATCTATCTTTTATGTTCTTAAACATGTTGGAATTAATAAACTCACAATTCATTTTAAGCATTTTTGCATTTCTTTTCATAACCATAATCGCTGGTTTTGAAATATCAGATAGTGTTAGATTGATGTTTGGATTTTCTCTTTTCAAAGATAGTCCAATACACCCAGATCCTGCTCCGACATCTAAAACTTTACCTCCATCAAATAGAAACTTCTTACCTATCTCAACTATCAATTCACTTTCAGGCCTTGGATCTAAAACACTTCTATTTACATAGAATTGATCTTTCCAGAAATATCGATTTCCTATTAAATGAGATATTGGTTCTCCTTTTATTCTTCTATCTACTAACGCAAAAAAGTTGACAATTTTGCTCTCTATTATTGGGAGGGTCATATAGTAAGCATATTCTTCTCTTTTGATATCATGAGAAAAAATAAATAATTTTCTTACCGAGCTTTCAGAGTTATCATCCCCATATTCTATTAATCTCTGTTTTTGGATAGCAATGATATCACTATTTTTAGTCACTAGAATTCTCATAGGCTATCATTGCTTCAAGCCTTTCAGCAGATGTAAGAGCATTTATAATTTCATCTAAGCTTCCATCAAGAATTTCTTCTAATTTGTGTAAAGTCAGATTAATTCTGTGATCAGTTACTCTGCCTTGAGGGAAATTATATGTACGAATCCTCTCGGACCTATCCCCTGAACCAACTTGTAATTTACGTTGCGATGCCCTTTCGTTGGAATTATCTAACTTAGATTGATTATATAATCTTGTTCTTAGGACTTCCATCGCTTTAGCTCTATTTTGATGTTGCGATTTCTCTGAGCTTGTCACTACAATTCCTGAAGGAATATGTGTTATTCGCACAGCTGAGTCAGTTGTATTTACATGCTGTCCTCCAGCACCTGAAGCTCTCATCGTATCTATTCTTATTTCACTTGGTAATATTTCTATATCTACTTCTTTGGCTTCTGGCAAAACAGCCACAGTAGCAGCTGAAGTGTGTATTCTTCCTCCACTTTCTGTTATAGGCACTCTCTGAACTCTATGAACACCACTCTCAAATTTTAAGTTAGAGAAAATATTTTCACCCTTAATATGAAATATTAATTCTTTTACACCACCTACTCCAGTGTAAGATTGCTCGATTATTTCAGTCTTCCATTTTTTTTCATCTGAAAACCTCGTATACATTCTGTAGAGATCTTGTGCGAAAAGAGACGCCTCATCTCCTCCTGTGCCTGCTCTAATTTCTACAATTACAGATCTATCATCATCCGCATCTTTTGGTAGCAAAAGTAATTTTAGTTGATTTTCCAAATCAGTCTTTTCTTTAACCAATTCAGCTGACTCTAATTTAAACTCACTTTGTATAATAGGCAAATTGTCTGCTGGCACTATTCTCAGCTTTTGTATATCTACCAATATCTTCCAACCTCCGTAAGCAATGCTAAAACCAAGTACTGCAATTAAAAGAATAGGAGTACAAAAGATCAAAATATTTTTTTTATCATTCTGCGTTTCATCTTTAAAAGCTATACCAGTAGGTTTCCAATCAAGTTGCGCGTTGACTGAAATGCCTTTTACATTTTTTTCATCTGATGGTTTATATATTTTCACAGTCTTATTA
>CACFNV010000054.1 GCA_902567635.1 uncultured Alphaproteobacteria bacterium | reverse complement strand
TAAGGATGTAGAAGTTGTTGCCATCAACGATTTAGGATCTCCTGAAATGAACTTACATTTGCTTAAGTACGATAGTGTCCATGGCAGGTTTCCTGGGAGTCTAGCTCTTGAAGGTAATAAGATAAGAATCAATAATCATTCAATAAAAATTACAGCTGAGAGAAACCCAGAGGAACTTCCTTGGGAAAACGTCGATGTAGCATTAGAATGCACGGGAGTTTTTACTGATAAAGAGAAAGCTTCAATGCACCTAAAAAATGGTTCAAAGAAAGTTCTAGTTTCAGCTCCTGCTACTAATGCAGATAAAACTATTGTATATGGTGTCAATCATTCATCTTTAACCAAGGATGATTTAATTGTATCCAATGCTTCGTGCACAACTAACTGTTTGGCTCCTATTGCTAAGGTTCTAAGTGAGAATTTTGGTATAAAGGTCGGTTATATGACAACTATACATAGTTACACAGGAGATCAGCCAGTATTGGATACCCTTCACAAAGATTATTATCGAGCCAGAGGGGCGGCGTTAAATATGATACCAACATCAACTGGAGCTGCAAAGGCGGTTTCATTGGTTTTACCTGAGTTAGAGGGAAGATTAGATGGATCTGCAATAAGGGTCCCTACCCCTAATGTATCTTGTGTGGACTTAAAATGTATTTTGGAAAAAGCTGTCACAGCGGAAGAGATTAATTCAGCAGTTAAGAAGGCAGCTGATGGTGAATTGAAGGGTATACTCTCATATGAGAATCAGCCCTTGGTATCAACAGACCTAAATCATGTCTCATCCTCATCGATTTTTGCTGCGCCTCAAACCAAGGCTCTTAAAGAGGGTATGGTAAGAATACTTTCTTGGTATGATAATGAATGGGGGTTCTCAAATAGAATGGCAGATACAGCAGGTTTTATGGGATCCCTTTAGTTGTTTTAAATCATAAAAGTTGTTGGTACGCCCTAGGGGAATCGAACCCCTCTTTCCAGAATGAAAATCTGGCGTCCTAACCGATAGACGAAGGGCGCACTAGAACACTTTTTAATCTAAATTTATTCTACTTCAAGTGTTTTTTTTAATTGTTCTGACTTAGTGCTAGATCAACAATTTTAATTTTTGGTTTTTTTATACCCTGCCAGTCATCTACCATCAATTGACATGCAACGTGGAGCTGATTATTTTTCTTTAACAGTGCTTCCCCAAGCAAGTTGTTAACGGCGTTAAAACAGACGGCATCTAGGCTGTCGTTACCTTTACGCTGAAACTTACAGATAATATGAGACCCACCAACTATTTTAGAAAAAACAACGGAACAATTAGGCACTACGACTATTGGAACGGGTACCTTTGAACCAAAAGGACCTAAAAGATGTAACTCTTCAACAAGATTAGTATCAATGGTATCAATACCAATTAACCCATGTAAATCTAGTTTTTCAATTTCAATTTTACTCTTTAGTTGATCTTTAAGACAATTTGAGAATATTTGATTAAATTCATCTATCCTAAGAGAATCTATGGTAAATCCTGCAGCCATTTTGTGGCCACCACCACTCAAAAGGATTTTCTTATTTTTTAGTTCAGACAAAATAGTTGTAAGGTCAACACCTTCAACGGACCTAATTGAGCCGTGACCAATATTCTCATTATCTATAGTTATAACGGTTGCGGGTTTATTAAAGTTTTCCTTAAGCCTTGCTGCTATTATACCAATTAAGCCCTTATGCCAATTTTTACCTCTTGAAACGATATGTGAATTATTTGCTGGATCTCCAATTATATTTTTATTGGCTGCATCAAAAATAATTTTTTCTAATTCTTTTCTTTGTAGGTTTAGATTTTCAATTTTTTTAAGCGCTTCATCAATCGTCTTATGGTCAGTCGCGATTAAGAATTGATATGATAACAGTCCTGTATTCAATCTTCCGGATGCGTTCAATCTAGGGGCTACTTGGAATGCTATTTTCTCCTCAGTAAGGTTTTTTTCCAAATTATGTTTTTCTAAAAGCTTTTTTAAGCAAGGTCTTTGTTTAAATATTTTTAAACCTTGAGTAACAAAAGCACGATTTAACCCAACAAGTGGAGAGACATCAGCGATGGTGGCCAGTCCAACTAGGTCAAGATAATCTAATAGGTTTATTTTATGAGTTTTCTTTTCTTTTTGAAGAGTTGTAAGATGAACTAAAAATAAAAACACAACGCCTGCTGCACATAAGTAGGAATAAAAATTGCTTTCGTCCACTTGATTAGGGTTAATAAGAGCAAAAGCATTATCAGGTTTCTTTTCAGTTCTATGGTGATCGATAATAATCACATCTGCTTTTTCTTCAGATGCCCCTTTTATAGCGATATCAGAGTCTGAACCGCAATCTACACAAATTATTAAGGAATTCTGCTGTGCTAGTTTTTTCATAGCAGGATAATTAGGCCCAAACCCTTCTTTTTCTCGGTCAGGAATATAAACAGTTGGGGTAATGGAGAAATTTTTCAACCAAATGGTAATTAAAGATGCAGAAACAGTTCCATCAACATCATAGTCGGCGAATATAGCAATTTTTTCCTTTTTTTCTATTGCTACCAAAAATCTTTTTGCGGCTTTGTTCATGTCCAAGAAAATCTTTGGGTCAGGCATAAGATCTCTGACTTTAGGATTTATATATTTATTATAACTTTCGGTTTCTAAATTTAATTTTACGAGCTGTAAAGCGCTCAGAATTGAAATCGACAATTCTTTAGAGATGGAAGCCGCTTTTTCTAAGGTTTCGTCGGTTGGCCCTGACCAGCATCTATTTGTTAATGATTTATTGACCCCAAGAAAGCTCATATAGTATTTGATTTTCTATACACTATTTTTCTAAATGACATGGTTTTTGATCTTAAAAGTAGAGTTTCTACCTGAGTAAATCTACTTGTTGATCTAACTCCCTTCATTAGGGCGCTGTCAGTAACACCGCTGGCAGCAAAAATTACTGGACCTCTTACCATTTCATTAATATCAATAATTCTTTTTGGATCTAAATTATACTCTTCTATAAGTACTTGTCTTTCTGAAGAGCTTTCTGTAAGAATGCGCCCTTGCATTTGGCCGCCGAGACATTTTGTTGCAACTGCTGAAAGAATTCCTTCCTGAGCTCCTCCAGAGCCCATGTAGCTATCAATTCCGGTTTCATCATTTCTAAGGCAATTAATTATCCCTGCAATATCTCCATCGCTTATTAAATTTATTTTTGCACCTGTCTTTCTCACTTCTTCTATAAGAGATAAGTTTCTTGGTCTCTCTAAGACACAGATATTTATGTCACACGCCTTACAGTTTTTTTCCTTGGCAAGTTCATATATTCTCTCAGTAGGGGTCATATCTAATGTTAAAATGTTTTTAGGGTAATTTGGTCCGACGGCCAATTTTTCCATGTAAAGTTTTGGAACTCTCAGAAAGGAATTTTTTGCTCCAAATGCAATTACGGAGAGAGCATTAGGTAGACCTTTCGCGGTAAGTGTCTTTCCTTCTAAAGGGTCAATAGCAACGTCGAGCTCTGGTCCCTGACCTATGCCAATATTTTTTTTTGTGAATGAATTTGTTTCCTGTTCGTTTTGCGATCCTGCAGCTAAGTATCCTCGAATTTTTAAATTTTCTAGTCCTTGAGACATTGCGCTTATTGCAGCTATATTAGCCTTTTCTTCGTCTCCCGAACCTATAAATTTCGAAGCAGCAATAGCAGTTTGTTCAGTCAATCTAGCAGAAGTTAGTGATAGGATCTCATCCTCATTGAAACTATCATCTGTCATAAGATTTCCTGGATTCTTATAGACACAGGTTCTCCAAAACAAATTTTTGATTTCTTTATTTGATGTAGGGCTTTACTCAAGTTTTTCTGCAAAGTTTTGTGGGTTGTCATGATTAAAGTTGCTTTCCCTTTCGATGGTGTTTTTTGTTTCATCTGACTTATAGATATTTTTTGAGAGGAGAGTTTGCTTGACAGAAGAGCAATAACTCCAGATCTATCCCTTAACTGGAACCTAACATAAAAGGAACTTTCTTTTTCATTTTCTCCCTTTTGGATTCTCTTTGAGCTTCGTATAGAGTTTTGTAAAGTATTCACTTTATCTCCTCTGGCTATCGATATAAGGTCCGAAACAACAGCTGACGCTGTGGGACCCATTCCTGCTCCTGGACCGGAAAAGACTGTCTCTCCTATATCTTCCCCCTCAAGTACTATTATGTTAGTGCTTCCCTGAACTTGTGCAATAGGAGTGTTCTTTTTGACTAAACATGGAGCTACTTCTTGTTCTAGAATTCCTTTTTTATATTCGGCTCTTGCAAGAAGTTTTATCTTGAAGCCCATATTACTTGCTTCCTTAATATCTTCAAGAGAAACACTTTTAATTCCTTTTGTTGAAACATTTCTATAATCGAGCTTAGTACCAAACGCGAGACTTGAGAGAATAGATAACTTGTGAGCTGAGTCTATCCCTCCTATATCAAGCTCTGGGTCGGCTTCCACATACCCTAGTCTTTTTGCCTCTGAGAATACGTCATTATAATCTCTTCCTTCAGTTTCCATCTTAGTTAATATATAATTACAAGTACCATTTATTACTCCGTAAATACTTGTTAATTTATTAGAAATTAAAGACTCAGTGAGAACTTTAATAATAGGTATCCCTCCTGCAACTGCGGCTTCATATTTAAGAGAAACTTCATACTCTTCAGCAAGTTTTGCAAGATTTTCTCCAAGATTTGCTAAAAGAGCTTTGTTTGCAGTTACAATATGTTTCCCCTCTTTAATCCCTTCCTCAATTACCTTTCTAGATATTCCTTTTTCTCCGCCTACTAACTCTACTATGACGTCAATTTCTTTGTCTTTAGTTAAAGAAATAGGATCATCAATCCAATTAAAAGACGCTAAATTGAAGGGCCTCTTTTTTCTTTTGGATTTAGCGCACACGGTTTTTACCTGCAAGTCTACACCTGTTTGCTGTTTTATACTTGCTCTCTGCTTATTAATTAAGTTTATCACCCCTGAGCCTACGGTCCCTAATCCTAATATAGCAATTCTTATTTTTTGTTTCCTCATCAATTCATCCTAGTTTTTTCGTCAAATCAAAAAGGCACTTTATATTTCTCTTTAAGTGCATCAGCATCTTTAAGGACCTTCTTTATATTTCTGCTAGCTTGTCTTATTCTATGTTCATTTTCTACTAATCCAAGTCTAACAAAGTTCTCACCATGCTCGCCAAACCCTATTCCGGGAGCAACAGAAACGCCAGCTTCTTTCAAAAGTATTTTGGAAAACAATAATGATCCCAATTCTCTAAATTTTTCAGGAATCGGTGCCCAAGCAAACATGGAGGCTTCAGGTGAAGGAATTTCCCAGCCCGCATTACTCATAGACTTTATTAGTACATCTCTTCTTTTCTTATAAATTTCTCTTATTTTCTCAATGGTATCACCTTGTTCAGTTAATGCGGTTGCAGCTGCAACTTGTATAGGAGTAAATGCTCCATAATCTAGATAGGATTTTATCTTCTCCAGTGCCGAGATAAGTAGACTATTACCTACGGCAAAACCAATACGCCAGCCTGGCATGCTGAAAGTTTTAGACATAGAGGTAAACTCTACGGCTACTGATTTTGATCCGGGAACCTGCAGAATTGATGGTGGAGGGTTATTTTCGAAATAAATTTCCGCGTATGCTAAGTCAGATAAAACCCATACTTCGTTTTCCTTAGCAATTTTTACTAATTCTCGATAAAAGTTCAAAGAGCAAGTTTTCGCTGTTGGATTCGAGGGAAAAGATACAACTATAGCTATCGGTTTTGGTGAAATATGTTTAAGTGATCTGGTTAGTGTCCTAAAGTATTCTTCTTCATTAAATTTACCCTCAGATAAAGTAGGAATATGTCTTAATGATCCTCCAGCGATAATGAAGCCATATGGATGAATAGGGTAAGAAGGATTAGGTACCAGTATTACATCGCCTGGGTCTGTTATTGCCATTGCAAGATTTGCCAAACCTTCCTTAGAGCCTAGAGTGGCGATCACTTCTGTTTCTGGATCCAAATTAACATAAAATCTATTCCTATAATATTCAGCTTGTGCTTTCCTTAAACCTTTTATCCCTTTGGAAACAGAGTATCTATGAGTTTTTGGTTTTTTGGCTGTTTCGATCAATTTCTCTACAATAAATTTTTCGGTATTTAAATCAGGATTACCCATTCCGAAGTCAATAATATCATTCCCGTCTTCTCGAAACTCAGCCTTTAATTTATTTGTTTCTGCAAAAACATATGCTGGAAGGCGACTAATTCTATGAAATTCTTTTTTCATTATTTGCCATTTTATAACTTTTTATTTTGTAAAAAATTTGTTTTCAAATTCATTAAAAGGTGAAAGCTCAGGCCAAGTCTTTTCCGAGCAATTTACAAGAAACAAAAAAATTAAGAGAACAAAATTATACTTTAACATTAATCTCTTTTACCTTAACAAGACTATGCAAGCAATAGCCAAACATATTATGATTGCAACAAAAATTTTTTTAGTTAGTTGCCAGTACTAAGACTCTTTGAGTAGAAACAGATTAGTATATAGGAAAATTACCGCACAATTCCATTACTTCTTTGCGAATGCGTTTTGTCACGATTTCTTGATTTCCTTGATTTACGGAATCAATTATTTCAACGATCCAATTCCCTACCAAACTAAATTCGCCTTCAGAGAAGCCTCTTGTTGTGGTCGCAGGAGTACCCAGCCGAATCCCAGATGTAACAGTCGGTTTTTCTGTATCAAATGGTATGCTGTTTTTATTACAAACAATGTTACCTTTGGCTAACGCTGTTTCAGCAGCAACACCCGACACACCTTTTCTTCTGAGGTCAACAAGCAATACGTGCGTGTCGGTGCCACCAGTCACGATATCAATACCCCCATTTTTTAGAATAGAAGATAGATGCTTTGCATTTTTTATGACTTGTTTTTGATATTCGACGAACTCATCGGTGAGAGCTTCTTTAAATGCTACAGCTTTTGCTGCGATAATATGCATAAGAGGTCCTCCTTGAATACCTGGAAATATAGCGGAATTTACCCTCTTAGCGATTTCTTGATCGTTACATAGAATCATTCCTCCCCGAGGCCCCCTTAAAGTTTTATGAGTTGTAGATGTAACGACATCGGCGTAGTTTAATGGGTTAGGGTGAACACCTGCGGCAGCTAAACCAGAAAAATGTGCCATATCAACTAGTAAATACGCCCCAACGTCATCACAGATTTGCCTAAATATTTTGAAATCAATTTGGCGAGGAACTGCTGAACCTCCAGCAATAATTATTTTTGGTCTATGTTTTTTTGCAAGCAACTGTACTTGTTCATAATCTATTAGGTTGGTATCTTCCTTTACACTATAGTGGATTGGATTGAACCATCTCCCAGATTGGTTTGGTTTTGCCCCGTGTGTAAGGTGTCCACCTGAGGCCAGATCCATTGATAGGAATGTATCACCAGGTTTCATTAAAGCAAAAAAAACGGCTTGGTTAGCTTGACTGCCAGAATTTGGTTGAACATTCGCAAATTTACAGTTGTATAATTGACAAGCCCGAGAGATAGCTAATTCTTCTGCTATATCTACGTTTTCGCATCCCCCATAGTATCTTCTTCCCACGTAACCTTCAGCATACTTATTTGTCATAACGGAACCTTGAGCTTCCATTACTGCCCTCGACGCAA
>CACFNV010000053.1 GCA_902567635.1 uncultured Alphaproteobacteria bacterium | reverse complement strand
CCTGCCCATGCCTTTTATCATCCTTCCACTCACCGACGTATATATCCCCGTTATCCCAAACATACGTACCAAAGCAATTATGGAAATAACCTGACGATGGACAATCAGGCAATGCCCAAGTTATTGAGGGTATAGTTGAAGATGAAAATAAGATAAAAAAGACAAAAAGTATTTTATTCATATGATTAGTATAACAAAATTTCCTAACGTTGCACTCAATCTATCAAATATGGGAAAGTTATTTTCACCGTTAAACTCATTCAACGATTGCGAACTGAGTTTGATTGATAAAATAAGTTGAACACCCTCACATACGATATTTAACTTTATTTTTATAAAATTATTTGTAAGACTAAAATAGTGAAAAAAATAACTCTTATAGTCACAGTTTTATTCTCAATGATAATGTTCTCAATTCCATCCTATGGAGAATGGAAGGAATTTGATATGGACATAAATGGAAAAACTTTTTATTTGGATTACGATAGAATCAAAAAAGTTGATGGTTTTTTTTATATTTGGATATTAGTTGATTTTCCAAAACCTGACCGTGATGGAGACTTGTCTGTTATAACCTACAGAATGGTTGATTGTAAATTGTTTAGGGATAAGGATTTACATATAAGAGGATACAAAAAACTAATGGGTAAGGGTAATTGGGTAGAATATAAACCTGAGACTCCAAATTGGGAATCTCCTTTTCCTAACACTATTAATGAATCAATTTTAAACTCGATTTGTAATAGATAAGTAAAATTACACTTCTAATTCTTTTCCCACTTAACTTCCATAGTTCCCCACTCAAGTTCGTATTCTTTATTCAGAAGTTCTAATCTCTCTTCTCGTTGACGATACTTTTTGAGGACTGAATAGACAGAGTTTCCAGTTTCACCCCACTCTTTTCCAGTGTGTGTCTTGATACCATTCTTATTCAGAAGTTTGGTAATTCTACGATAGGACTGACCAGAGTCATGCAGAGACTTGATGTAGTCGTGTAGTTCTTTTTGTCTCGCAGAGTATCTATCACCACTGTAGGCAGTAAATCTGTTAGTGCGGTTAGAAACTTGAAAACAGAGATAATGGGAGTACTTAGTTTCGCTAAATCCGCATTCGGATTTATTCAACAGTGACGGAATGTTCTGCAAAGGACGTCCTCTCTTTGCGAACAATGATCCTTAATACCTGTTAATCTTTCTCCATTGCCTTCAAAACACAATCAGCAAACTTCTCAGTCCCAGGTTTAAATCCTATCTCCTCACAGAATTCCTTGTATTTATTTAGTTTGGAATTTGGGTTTGAATTAGTGGATGATTTCTTTTGGGCATAGAGAAACTTACCATCCTTAAAGATACCTTCTCTTTTAATTGTTCTATCAGCATTATACTCAATAAAATATCCATTTGGTTTACCGTCTTTCCATTCACCCTCACCTTTACTTCCATCAGGAAAGGTATAGGTCCCCTGACCATACCTTTTACCATCCCTATATTCACCTCTGAATATATCGCCCTTATATTTATCATCTGCTAAATAATAGTAAGTACCCTGACCATGCCTTTTATCATCCTTCCACTCACCAACGTATTGGTTGCCGCTGGCGTGAGTGTAGGTGCCCTGACCATGCCTTTTACTATCCTTAAATTCCCCAACATATTTTTCACCATTGGCATACGTAATGGTACCCTGACCATGGTATCCAAAATCCTTCCATTCACCAACGTATTTTGTACCACTGGATAAGGTAAGGGTACCCTGACCACTCCTTACACCTTCCTTATATTCTCCAACGTATTTGTCACCATTGATATAGGTATAGGTGCCCTGACCATGACTTTTACCCTCCTTATATTCTCCAACGTATTTTTCACCATTGGTAAAAGTATAGGTACCCTGACCACTCCTTACACCTTCCTTATATTCTCCAACGTATTTGTCACCATTGATATAGGTATAGGTGCCCTGACCATGACTTTTACCCTCCTTATATTCTCCAACGTATTTTTCACCATTGGTAAAAGTATAGGTACCCTGACCATGACTTTTACCCTCCTTATGTTCACCGACGTATTTGTCACCATTGGTAAAAGTATAGGTGCCCTGCCCATGACTTTTATCATCCTTCCACTCACCGACGTATATATCCCCGTTATCCCAAACATACGTACCAAAGCAATTATGGAAATAACCTGACGATGGACAATCAGGCAATGCCCAACTTATAGAAGGAATAGTGGAGAGTGCAAATAATGAGCAGATGATATAAAGGATTTGTTTCATACTATAATTTAAGCAAATTATCTTCTACTGGTAAAGGTCAACCTAGTTAAATGTGATTTACAAGCGAGGAGGACGTCCTTTGGAACTTACTCCACGGTATCGTTTGTACGGTGTGAGGGGGTATTTAAAAATGCTGACGTGATTTTCCATTTCTCCATCACCTACCGCCGTCCACCTTTTAATGTTCCACAGTATTCACAATATCAATTCTTTCTCTATGAGACAATCACTGAACAAAGAGACAAAGGAAAGACCTTTGACCAAATTGCAGAGTGGTTAAACGAGAAAGGGTATCAATCTGTGCGTGGAAAGACGTTCAAAGGCAATCATGTTCATTCAATTTTGAAGAAGAAAAGACTGAAAGATGAGAAGTTAGAAAGAGAGTATCCAGAGGTATGGTCTGATTTTAGTTTGGAGGTGGTGGATAAAACTTTGGTAAATATGTTTGAGGATTTTCTTGATTGATTATGAATTTGATTTGGCAATTCTAATCAATCTTTGTAAAACTGATTTCGCTACACGGGAAAGTTCTATCCCTTCAATATCCTTTAAATTGTGAAAATCATTTCCCACTATAACTAGACCTAGCATTCCCATATTACCGTGTGGAGTACAATGATATAAATATACTCCAGGCAAATTAAAAGTGACTGAATAAAAAGCATTTAAATCTGACTTTTCTGGCAGAGAATTAAAATCTGGACCTCCCAGAAACTCAACGTTATGCCCCTCATTTTTAGGTGACCACTCTATAGTGTCCCCAACATCTATTTTGGCGACTTCAATGCTGTAAGAGTCATCTGCAGTAAAATCAATTTGAATAGTTTCTGCAAAAGCAAATTTTGAACTCATGATAATAACAGAAAATACAAAAATTATGGGGCGCATGTTTCGATACCTTCAATTGAACGACCAACTCTTATGCCTTTTCTATGATATATATTAGAGCCATTTAATGTAATAAAGAATAAATACCGAAACCGCAAATAGCATATTAAGAAGATATAAAAGAACTGATGCCAGGTGCAGGTACTTAAATGACCTTGCTGACTTTTTGTCGCCTGTGAGGGATAAATCCCTCATCTTATTTATACGGGGCGTAAGAAGATAACTATTAACTAAAAAACTTATTGATATACCGATAGCAACCACAGTCCCATAAAAAAATTCTCCAAGTGCGAAAAACAAAAATACAAATGCTGAAATGAGAAAGCAAAAGTTAAATAAGCGAGGAAATATATATCTCAGAAACTTTTTAGAATTTTCTTCGTCAAGCGTTTTGAACACCGTGGGCGATGTAACTATCATGAAAGAAGTCATTACTCCCAGCAGAAGTGCGTTCAGCAATAATGCAAATTCAATGTACATGCATCATAGGTAGTTGATTAATCAATTCATTCAATAGTTGAAAAGAAAAATGAGAAGTTAGAAAGAGAGTATCCAGAGGTGTGGTCTGATTTTAGTTTGGAGGTAGTTGATAAGACTTTGGTTAATATGTTTGAAAAGTGACTGGCATTATGCAAAACTTATTATAGGTTAACGTTTATAAATTATCCGCGATGAGAAAATCATTTTTTATTATCATGTTTTTTGTAATGTTGCTTAGTGTTTCAACAGCAAAAGCAAATTCTTGTAACGAAGTATCTCCTAACCCGTCAATTGGCAAATTCACAAAAGAGTGTATAAATCGTATATTAACGAACTATGTCACGCAGGTACCGAACGGTTTTTTTGTAATTGAAATTTCTAAAGAGATGAATGTCTATGTCCAAGGAGTACGTGACCTTGGAAATTCATTTTTATTCGAGGCAGTTGGTTCCAAATATTCTGACCGTATAACTCAAAACGTTACGAATTCATTAGTTAAACTTGGTTGGAGCTTACCAAGAGATTCAGGTAACTATGACCAAATTATCCTAATCGATCAAATACTAAATCAGGAAGCAGCAGGTTTACTCTACCAAACTTTGGGTAGTTATAATCTAGAAAAAAATAACATTATTCTCACTTATTTTATGGATAATTTGTAAACTAAAATTTTTTAAAATAATATTTTGACTTTGTCTTTAAAAGATAATGATCACAGCATATCAGAAACGCACCCCTACAGAAACACTTGCCCTATCACTCTGCAGGGTCAGAAAAACCCAATAAAATCAATGATTTATTATACAGTGATTGAGTTGGTTTAACGATAGAAATAAGTTGGTCGTCATTTTCATTCATTAGTTAAAAAAGACCTTAATCTTTTTCCATTGCCTTAAGAACACAATTTGCAAACTTCTCAGTTCCAAGTTTAAATCCTATTTCTTCACAGAATTCCTTGTATTTATTTAGTTTGGAATTTGATTTTGAATTAGTGGATGATTTCTTTTGGGCGTATTGAAAAACATCATCCTTGAAAATACCTTCCTGATTAACACTTCCGTCCGCGTTATAGGTAATTGCGTATCCGTTTAGTTTACCATGCTCCCAGGTACCAACTTCTCTACGCCCATCTGCCCAGGTATAAGTTCCCTGACCATGCTTCTTACCATACCTATATTCTCCAATGTATTTGTCACCCTTATTTGGACCTTCTCCCCAAGTGTAGGTGCCTTGACCATGCTTTTTATCATCCTTATATTCACCTACGTATTTTGCTCCGCTTGCAAAGGTATAAGTGCCCTGACCATGCCTTTTACCATCCTTATGGTCACCTACGTATTTTGAACCACTTAAAAAGGTATAAGTGCCCTGACCATGCGTTTTACCATCCTTATATTCACCAACATATTTTTCCCCGTTTGCAAAGGTATAAGCGCCCTGACCATGTTTCTTGTTATTCTTCCATTCCCCTACGTATTTGTCGCCATTATCCCAAATATATGTACCAAAGCAATTATGCCAAGTCTTGGCATTAACAACACACTCAGGCAATGCCCAACTCATTGAAGGAAGAGTTGAGAAGGAAAATAAGATGAAAAAGACAAAAAGTATTTTCTTCATATAATTAGTATAACAAAATTTTATACCGTTGGACTAAATATATCAAATATGGGAAAGTTATTTCCTCCGTTAAACTCATTCAACTGTGACGGAGTAAGTTTGATTGATGAAATAAGTTGAACTCCTACGTAAGAAAAAATCCTTCAACTTTTTCTTTTTTTTTGCCAAACTAAATAAATGAAAAAACTAACTCTTATATTTATACTATTATTCATAACGTTAAATCAATCTTCTGCTTCAGAAAATAGATGGTTAAAAAGGTATTCAGACGAAGTAAGTACAGAATATATAGATATACAAAACATAAAAAAAGATAATGAATATATTTATTTTTGGAATTTAAGTAATTTTACAAAACCTATAGGAGACAATTATTCTGTAAATGTATACAAGCAAGTTGATTGCAAAATTTTTAGAGTAAAGCGACTTATTTTTCATTGGTATAGAAAAAGTAATGGTAGAGGTGAATATAAAAGTCAGAACCCTTCGGATAACAACTGGATATACCCTTCACCTAATTCTGTAGAACATGGTATTATTAAATATATTTGTAACAAATTTTTCTAATTTTGTAGTTTTTAAATTAAACAACAATTTCATTTCTTCTCCCACCGTATTTCCATCTTGCCCCAAATAGGTTCATATTCTTTTTCTTCAAATGCTAATCGTTCCTGCCGTTCTCTATATCTATTAACGAAAGAGAAAACCTTTGAATTTGTCCAATTACTATTTCTAGCAGTAGTCAATCCAAGTTCATTTAAATGTTTTGCAATTTTTCTGTAACCGAAACCATCACTCTGTAATCTCTTAACTAACTGTATCACTTCTTCTTGCTGAGGAGACCACCTATCATATCGTGGCATTAACCGATTTGTTCTCACTGAAACTGTAAAGCAAAGATAGTTAGAATACTTAGGTTCTATTTCATCAGTCAAACTTACTCTACTGTGGCATTTACGTGGTGTAAGGGGGTGGAAGAATCCGCTGATGTCATATTCCATTTCTCCATAACTTACCGCCGTCCTCCTTTTACTGTTCCTAAATATTCACAGTATCAGTTCTTTCTATATGAAACAATCACTGCGCATAGATAAAAAGGAAAGACCTTTGACCAAATCGCAGAGTGGTTAAATAAAAAGGTTATCTATCAGTTCATGGAAAGATGTTCAAAGGTAGTCATGTTCATTCAATTGTGAAGAAGAAAAGACTTAAAGATGAAAAGTTGGAAAAGGAATATCCTGAGGTTTGGTCTGATTTTAGTTTGGAAGTGGTTGATAAAACTTTGGTTAATATGTTTGAACACTCTACCTAGTATTGCTCCTATACTCTTCCCTTAGGATCAGGTCCAAATCTATTTTCGCCCACAGTACCGTCCAAACAGAAAAATATCAGTAAAACTAAACCTATAATTGGAACAAATCCAAGAAGAAAAAACCATCCACTTCTATCAGTATCATGTAACCTTCTAACACTAACTGAAATCACAGGAACTAATAAACCGAGGACAACTAGAGAAGTAAATATTGCTAAAGTTCCTGCTGCCATATCTATAAAAAATGCAATCATGTAACAAATCACATATAGAAGAATAAACAACCAATATTCTTTTCTCCTTGCTCTTCCCGCAAATACTGCGTATTTCTTTAATGCTTCAAACAAAATAAATTCTCCCTATTAAAACAAACTGTTGTAAACTTTAATCATAATCTTTTGTATTTTCAACAGTTATCCTATATGTCACACTGAAACCAAAGTTATCAGCGCGACCGACTTTATGTAACTTGTATTATATCAGCAAAACATCGTCGTCCACCCTTTAATTTTCGACAGTATTCACATTACCAATTCTTCCTTTATGAGACAATCACTGCGCATAGAGAGAAAGGAAAGACCTTTGACCAAATCGGAGAATGGTTAAACAAGAAAGGTTATCTATCTGTTCGTGGGAAGAAGTTCAAAGGTAATCATGTGCATTCAATCGTGAAGAAGAAAAGACTGACAGATGAAAAGTTAGAAAGACAGTATCCAGAGGTTTGGTCAGATTTTAGTTTGGAGGTTGTTGATAAGACTTTGGTTAATATGTTTGAGGATTAGGGAAGTTCAATCAAAGGTCAGTCAGTTTTGGGGGTAGTATTTCTTTTTAGGTTTAACAACCCTTGTATTTCTTCTTTACACACTCTCTTGCAAGTCTTTGTGCTTCTTCTATCTGGGATGAGGTCATTTTCTTCTCAACTATTTTTTTATTTTTCTTTGCACTATCATCTCCAGTCAAAGCAGCAATATTCCACCACATATGAGCATACACTCTGTCTTGAGGAACACCTTCACCTAAAGCATACATCAGTCCAAGATTATACTGTGCTTTTGCCTGTCCCTGTTCAGCAGCAAGTTTGTACCATCGAACTGCTTCTTTATCATCTTCGGGAACTCCCTCTCCTTCGTCGTACATCAGTCCTAGATTATACAGTGCTTTTGCGTGTCCCTGTTCAGCAGCAAGTTTGTACAATCGAACTGCTTCTTTATCATCTTCGGGAACTCCTTCTCCTTCGTCGTACATCAATCCTAGATTATACTGTGATCTTGCGTCGCCCTGTTCAGCAGCAAGTTTGTACCATCGAACTGCTTCTTTATAATCTTCGGGAACGCCTTCTCCTCTTCGATACATTTGACCTAGATTATACTGTACAGAAGCATCTCCTTCTTCAGCAAGAGGTTTCCATTCTTTCAATGCCGTCGCATAGTCTCCATTGTCATAAGCAGTCAATCCTTTATTAAAATCACCAGACTCTTTCTTCTGGGCATACTGAAAGACATCATCCTTGAAAATACCTTCTTGGAGAATAGTGCCAACATCGTTGTATCGAGTGGCATATCCGTTTAACAAGTCGTTCTCCCAACTTCCAATCTCCTTACCCCCATCTGCAAAGGTAAAGGTGCCCTGACCATGCCTTTTGCCATCTTTATATTCACCCACA
>CACFNV010000052.1 GCA_902567635.1 uncultured Alphaproteobacteria bacterium | reverse complement strand
CAATAGCTCCTGTCAAAATAAATGGAATTAGCGTAAGTGTCGCGACCATTGCATTAGGCAATAAGTGCTTAAAAATAATGGTAGAAGGTGGTACACCTAATGCTTTTGCAGCAACTACATAGTCAAAATTACGTACTCTCAGAAATTCTGCACGAACGACTCCAACTAGAGCAGTCCAACTAAACAGTGTCATCAGAATTACTAGCATAACAAAATCAATTTTTAAAAAAGCTGATATGATAATTATGACATACAATGAAGGAACGGCTGTCCAAATTTCAATTATTCTTTGACCAAAAAGATCAGCCTTGCCGCCAAAGTACCCCTGCAATGCACCAATTAAAACCCCAATGGAACTTGCGGCTATGGTTACTAGAAGGCCAAAGATAACAGAAACACGAAAGCCATATATAATTCTTGCCATAACATCCCTAGCCGTATCATCTGTTCCTAAAAAGTGTTCATAAGATGGCGGAGAAGGCGCTGGCACATCAAGGTCTGCAATTGTATTATGCTTATACCTTATTATTGCCCAAAAGATTTTTCCTTTTTGAAATTCACTTGTGTTATCTAACTGATTATATCTGTCAATAATTTTATTTGGGCTTTCCCAACAATTATTATTTCCGCCACTAATAATCAAACACTGAACCTCTACATCTTTGTAAATCGCTTCAGTTCTAAGATCTCCCCCAAACTCTTTTTCAGAATAAAAATTAAAAACAGGAGTGTAATATTTGCCCTTAAATATTATTAACAGAGGTTTATCGTTTGCTATGAATTCAGCACATAGAGAGACCAAAAACAATAACAAAAATATAATTGCTGAGTAAAAGGCTTTTTTATTTTTTTTAAAGTTAATCCAACGACGTTGACTGATTTTATTAGTCATGATCCTCTAACCTCAAAATCAATTCTAGGGTCAATCCAGACATACATTAGGTCTGAAAGTATTCCTACTATTAAGCCTAATAAGCCAAAAATATAAAGCGTGCCAAAAACAACAGGATAGTCTCGTGCCACTGCAGCCTCAAAACCCATTCGTCCCAATCCGTCCAAAGAGAAAATGGTCTCAATTATTAAAGATGATCCAAAGAAAACCGAAATAAATATGCCAGGAAACCCTGCTATGATAATGAGCATAGCGTTCCTAAAAACGTGTCCATACAAAACTTTGTTTTCACTTAAACCTTTTGCTTTTGCGGTTATAACATATTGTTTTTTTATCTCATCTAAAAAGGAATTCTTTGTAAGTAATGTAAGGGTAGCAAAGGCAGAAATAGTTGAAGCTAGGACAGGTAACGCAATATGCCAAAAGTAATCAAGTATTTGCTCGAAAGTGGAAAGATCGCTGAAATTATTTGATACTAAACCACGGATTGGAAAAATTTTAAAATAAGAACCACCGGCAAGTAAAACCAGAAGAAAAATAGCAAAAAGAAACGCGGGAATAGAATACCCTATTATTATTAATGAAGACGTCCAATTATCAAACTGAGAACCATCGCGTACTGCCTTTCTAATTCCAAGAGGAATAGAGATTAGATAGGCTAAAAGAGTGGACCAAAGACCTAAAGAGATAGAAACAGGCATTTTCTCAATAATAAGATCAATAACAGAAATTGACCTAAAATAACTTTCTCCAAAATCAAACAATAAATAGTCTTTTAACATCAAAAAAAACCTCTCTAAAGGATCTTTATCAAAGCCAAATTGACTTTCTAGTTCCTTTATAAATTCTTCTGGCAAACCTTTTGAACCCTTATAGTTATTAGTTTCAGAGTTAGTTTTTACCTCTTCTGCGCCACCTCCGATGTTATCAAGGAAGCTTGAATTATTTTGAAGGTCATTAATGATCTGTTCAATTGGTCCACCAGGCACAAATTGAACCAAAAAGAAATTGATAAGCATAATCCCAAAGAGTGTGGGAATAATCAAAAATAGACGTCTGAATATATAACCCGTCATTCACTAAAACCTGGAATTATTGTAGCGCGCCAGCTTCTTTTAGATTCTCGCTTTTTGATTTATTAAACCACCATAGATCAAGTACACCCATATCATAAGGTGGTAGATTTTCAGGATGCTCAAACATATCGTAATAGGCAATTGTATGTTTATTTTTGTACCACTGCGGCACCCAGATTACTTCTGCTCTTAAAACTCTATCCAAAGCTCTTATTGCAATATTTAAGTCTTGTCGTGTTTTAGCAGCTCTAACAATTTTAATAAGTTGATCAATACCCTCATCTTTAACTCCTGCAAGATTAAAAATTGAAAAATCTGCGGATGCCGAACCAAAATATTGCTCTAGTTCACTCCCTGGAGTAAAGCTTGTACTAAGAAATCCTACTAACATATCAAACTCAAAGTTTCTTTTTCTCTCAGTCATTTGAGCATTATCGATTTTTATATTAGATGCATTCACACCAAGTTGCTTTAGGTTTTCCACATATGGGTTAATTATTCTATCGAAAGCTTGACTATCATTTAATATTTCTAAATCTAGTGTCTCACCATTAGAATTTCTCCTAACGCCGTCATCACCAATAAGCCAACCACTCTCGTCTAATAAATTCGAAGCCTCTCTTAGATTTTTTCGATCTAGTTGCTTAATATTTGATTTAGGGAATAAAAAAGCAGGCTCAGAAAAAATATTTTCATCAAGAATATTTGTCAGAGACGTTAAGATTTTGAGCTCTTCACCTTTTGGCAAACCTACGGCAGTTAAATCACTATTATCCCAAAAAGAGTTAGTTCTCTCATATAAACCATAAAACAGAGTTTTGTTAGACCATTCAAAATTAAACATAAGACCTATAGCCTTCCTAACGTTTTTATCTTTAAATTTATCTTTCCGAAGATTAAAGACAAATGCTTGGCCGGGAGATAAGTTTCCATGTTTTATCGTTTTTTTGTTAACCCACCCATTTGCTAAAGCAGGAAAGTCATAAGCGGTTGCCCAAATTTTTGAAGAGGCTTCGTTTCTGAACGTGTAGCTCCCAGACTTGAAGCCTTCAAATGCAGAGTTGTAATCTGCGTAATATTCTACTCTAAATTTATCAAAATTATAGCGCCCCTTATTTATGGGTAAATCTTTGCCCCAGTAATTTTGGTTTCTTTTATAGACAATCTGTTTTCCAACATCTACGGTCTCTAAAACGTAAGGTCCGGATCCTACTGATGGGGTCAATGTTGAAGCCTCAAAATCAATTTTGTTATCGAGATAATAATCTTTTGAGAAAATTGGTAGGCCACCAACCGTGTTTATTAAATCTCTTTTTGGAACCTCCTCGTTGAAAACGAATTTTATCTTCAAAGGAGACAAAACCACTGCTGATTTTATATCTTTTTTAATAACCGCCTTGAAAGAAGGTAACCCCTTATCTCTCAGCAACTCATATGAAAACAATACATCTTGAGCATCTAAAGGGGTACCATCAGAGAAACGAATATTGTCCCTTAAGTGAAAAACAACCCAAGATCTATCTTTGGGATATTCTATGCTTTTTGCAAGCAAGCCATAAGCGGAGTCTATTTCATCAGCAGTACTTTCTAACAAGCTCTCAAAAAAAATAGATGAATAAGCACCTGCTCTACCCTTTCTGGTGTAGGGATGCATCGAATCGAACGAACCAAAAGCCCAAAAAGAAATTTCTCCACCTTTCGGAGCATTAATGTTCACATAGTCAAGATTATTGAAGTTTTCTTTATACTTCAAATCACCAAAACTCGATATACCGTTAGAACTTATAATATTTTGAGCATGTACGCTGAACGCAAGTGTGAGCGTTGCAATAAAAAATACAAAAAAATTATACAACCTCATGAGTACCCCCTATTTTTAAATCTTGACCCGTCGATAAATGTTATTAACTAATAAAGAATTATAGTACAATAAATTTGAATTCCAAAATTAATGGTCTCTAAATATGAAAAACTCCTTCAAAATACTTGGTTTTATTCTGTTCCTCCTTCCGACCTCTTTAACAGCCGAAATTGTTACGATTAATAATAGCCAGATATCAGCTCTGATGAAGGAAAACGTTCCGCTTATTGATGTTAGAAGAGAAGAAGAATGGAAATCTACAGGAATTATAAAAAATAGTAATTTGATAACTTTTTTTGACAAAGAGGGTAAATATGATTTCATAAAATTTCTCTCAGAACTCAATAAAATAGAAAATATTGAGAAAGGTCTAATACTTTTCTGTAGAACTGGCAGACGTACCACGATAATTGCACAAGCCCTTGAAAAAACAGGAAAATTTAACAACATATACAATACAAAAGGAATTAAGGCTTGGAATGCATCAAAATATCCTTTAACGAAGTATAAAAATTAATTAATGAATTAATTAGACTCAAAGTGACTAAAGTCTTTGAGAAGTCTTGATAGCTCCTTATTATTAATAGCGCTTCCTAGGATGTACTTGTCCGGCCGAACTAATAAGGCAATCTTATTAAACCCACTAATCCAGTCTTTTATTTGTCCAGTTGCAACAATTGTATGTATAGACTTGTTCTTGGCCTCATTGAAAATAGGTTCAATTTTTTTTAAGCAAATAAGAACAAATCTATAACCTAATTTATCGTCTGTTCTCACTCCTTTTTCAAGAAATTGGGGAAATAAATTTCCAGAAAGTTGGCACTCTGAGTTAAGTTGCGTGGCTAGTTTGGGCCTTGGAAAATCAAATAGTTCACCCTTATCTTTCTTATTAGACTTTAAAATTATATCAGGATCAGACATTATTTTACCACAATCAACAGCCAATTGTATAAATTCTGAAACATGTGAAAGCCTTTCGTTCTGGTATGCCAATAATGGACTTAACCTAAATTTACCAGATAAAATTGATTTGAGCCTCCATGACAAAGAAGAAACATCTCTCATTCCAGCACACATCCCTTGTCCAAGAAAAGGCGGAGATAGATGAGCACTGTCCCCTGCGATTATTACTCTATCTTTTATCCACTTTTTGCTGATCTTTGATTTAAAGGTATAAATTTCTGCCCGCTCAATAACCGCACATTTTTTATCAATCCATTCGCTTAAAAATCTCCAAATCTGCTTTTCTTTTTTCATTTCGTTTTCAACGTCTGTAGACAGAATTTTTATCTCCCATCTGCGCCTTTTTTTACTTATATAACAACGAGTTACTGGACGTTTCGAACTACATTTTTGGACTGTATAATCAGGCAATTTTTTTATTTTCTTAAATCTATTATCAACCTTCACATCAATTACTAAATATTTTTCTTCAAATCCATAGTTAATATGTTCATTACTTATGTAATTCGCAACTATTGAATTTGCCCCATCACAACCTATCAAAATTGATCCTATTAAACGTAAAACCTCTTGAGACTTCTTTCCTTTACCCTTTATAGAAACGGTTTCACTGCTTTGATCGACTGAAATAACCTGATAGCCGAGAAAAGGCGTTATATTCTTATTTTTTTTAACTTCCTTTCTCAAAACTTTTTCTAAGTCAGGCTGATGAAAATACCAACTTTTAGGCCATCCTTGATCACCAATTTCAGGCGAACCTTCTCTTTCCATAAGAGTGTTATAATTATCATCTACAAAATGCATTCCTCTTGTTCCAACACGCGATATTTCAGATACTTTTTCATTTAAGCCGATCATTTGGAATATTCTCATTACTTCTTGATCAAAATGAATGGCTCTCGGAAGGGGGTAAATATCAACATTTTTATCGATTATTGCGACTTTTAATTGGAGCCTGGACAAGAATAACGATAGCAAAGCTCCCACTGGCCCAAATCCGACAATAACACAATCAAATTTTTGCATAGATCCCAAACTTAAATTTCTTTAACCTTTAAGTGCGGAACGACTTCACCTGAATTTGTTATATAATTCCCTTCATTGTCTATAGTTGCCATTTCACAAAAGATTTCTATTCTATGTTTATCTGGATCTAGCACATAAAAACTCCAGTTTTCTCCCCATGTACCATCTCCTTTTTTTTGGAATGCACTATGAAGAACTGGTCCTCTAACAATTTCCAGATTTAAGCTTTTTGCTCTTTCCAGATACATGTCAAAACTCTCTTTATTTGGACATTCCAATGCGTAATGATGAATTCCGACAGGTCCAGATATATTTGATTTCTCAGTATATTCTTTATTTGGGTCATGAGTTAAAACAAGATCGTGATGTTGTTTTCCTAGTCTCATAAATGCCATTTCAAAAGGTATTGCAGGATTTTCGTTTGCTAAATGCCTTTCGGTAAGCTTTAAGCCCAGAAAATTTCTATAAAATTCTAATGAATTGTCAACATTACTAACCTCTAAAGATACATGCTGACACTTCACTACTTTTAAGTCTTCCCGTACACTATCAAGTTTCATAAAATATCTCCAAATTTTTGATTACTTATCCTGCCAATCTAATTAAAAATAAACTAATACTAGGAAAAAGAAAAAGTATAGAAACACGAACTAGATCACTTGCTAAGAATGGTAAAACCCCTATAAAAGTATCTGATATGGGTACGTTTTTAGCCATCTTATTTATTATAAACACATTTAGTCCAACTGGGGGAGTAATCAAACCTACCTCAACAACAATTAGGGTTAAGATACCAAACCAAATTGCGACTTCTTCAACCGGCATTCCAAAATTTAATTCAATTATTATAGGAAAAAATACTGGAATAGTTAATAAAATCATCGCCAAACTATCCATCAGACAGCCCAAAAATAAATACAAAATTAAAATACAGAAAACTACTAAGTAAGGAGAGAGGTTATTATTTATAACAAACGACGCTAGCTGGTTAGTAATTTGAGTTAATGCAATAAAATTGTTAAAAAATGTTGCGCCAAGCAGAACTAAAAAGATCATTGCTGATGTGACTGCAGTATCTTTAATAACATCTAATAAGTCAGAGATTCCAAATGTACGCGTAAATATTGCCATTAACCCCGTTCCTGCAGCCCCAATTGAGGCTCCTTCAGTAGGAGTAAACCATCCAAGGTAAATACCACCTATAACCAGCAAAAAAATCAAGATAACCTGCCAAACTTGACTAAATAGTTTTAATCTTTTACTCCAACCAACATATTCTGTTGCAGGGCCAGATTCAGGACTTATCCTAACAAATATGGCAATAGCCATTAGATATCCAATGGCGGCAAGGATCCCTGGTACAAATGCTGCTAAAAACATTTTTGCTATATTTTGTTCAGTCAAAATAGAGTAAATAATAAGAATTACAGATGGAGGAATAAGTATTCCTAAAGTACCCCCTGCCGCAAGCGCCCCAGTACTCAACGACCCTGAGTAGCCCATTTTACGCAATTCAGGAAGAGCAACCTTACCCATGGTTGCTGCTGTGGCCAATGATGAACCGCATATTGCACCAAAGCCTGCACAGGCGCCAACTGCAGCCATTGCGACCCCACCCTTCCGATGACCCAAACAGGCTCCTGCAAACCTGAATAAAGACTCGCTCATTCCGGCTTTGGTTGCAAAATTACCCATTAGAAGAAATAAGGGAATAACAGTGAATGAATAACTTGAAAACAACCAGTAAGCATCAGCTTTAACTTGAGATAAAATAGGCAACCAGCCAGCTATCATTATTGTGCCACTACACCCTACTACTAACATAGCCAATCCAATTGGTATACGAATAGCGAGAAGAAGAAAAAGTACAGGAAACGCCAATATTCCTAAGTAAATTTTATCCATGATAATATTAGTTCTCTTTAAGTGCTATTTTCATGAATCTGTTAAAAGTATAAAAACAAGTGAGGGTTAAAATAAAAAAAGAAAAAACAGCTGGGATGAAAGGAATCCAAACAGGAATTTGCAGCAACATCGTTTGTGTATTATCCTTATAAATCTGGATCCCACCGTAAATCATTCTCCAGGAAAAAAAGCCAGCGACAATAAAAAAAATAAATGAGGCAATCCCATTTAGAAATGCTATCTTTCTTTCATGTAATTTAATCGTAAAGAAATCTACAATAACATTCCCACCTTTAAATTGACAAAGTGGAAGAAAGGAAAATATTGCCACGGCACATCCCATCTCTACTAATTCAAAATCACCAGTTAGTGGTTTTCCAAATAACACACGCCCTGCTATAGAAAAAAAATTTACTAAAACGATAATTAATAATATAACACCCCCACAAATTGCTAAGTATGTAACTACTAATAGTAAAAAGCGCCCAAATATGTCATTTGGACGCTCCTCGTTTTCTAATATGTTACTAGGTTTTTTACTTGTCATACTTTGCAATAAGATCTTTAGCAGTCTTCACTAACATAGCTCCGTCAAGCCCACGAGCGTCAGCAGATTTGATCCAATCTTTTTCTAACTTTTTACCTGCCGCCTTCATTTCAGCTAAAGAATCTCCAGAAAGAGAGTGAATTGTTCCACCTGCATCTAGAGCCATCTTCCTTGCAGGGACTTCAAATCCATCCCAAGAAGCACCAGCTAATTTTGCAAGAGCCAAACCTGAATTGTTATCGATGATCTTTTTATGCTTATCACTCAGAGACTCATATTTAGCCTTGTTCATAAGGAAAAGGAACGGCGTAGTGTACAATCCTCTGGACCCAGAAACAGTGGTATGTGCTTTTGTTAGTTCATGTAGCTTAAATGATGGCATAATTTCCCAAGGGACAACCATTCCATCAATTACACCTTTAGATAGTGCACCTGCTACAGCAGGAACGGGCATACCTACAGGCGTTGCTCCAAGACCCTCTAGCATTTTGGTAATAACTCTTGTAGGACCCCTCATCTTCATACCTTTCAAATCAGAAGCCGATTTAATTACCTTATTTTTGGTATGAATTTTTCCAGGCGCGTGGCAAAAAACTGCCAGAACCTTATAATCCTTTAGATCAGAAGCGGCAACGGTTTCTACATACTCTTGTAAGGCTTGTGATGTAGCTTCAGCTGAAGCTGGCATAAAAGGTAATTCAAATGCCTCTAAATGAGGAAATCTACCAGGCGTGTATCCAGCGACAGTCCATATAATGTCCACAACCCCATCTCTAACTTGGTCTACCAGCTGCGGCGGCTTACCTCCTAGCTGCATGGATGGATATATTTCTACTTTTATTTCACCACCTGACTCTGATGACACCATGTCACTCCAAGGCTTTACAAATTTTGCATTA
>CACFNV010000051.1 GCA_902567635.1 uncultured Alphaproteobacteria bacterium | reverse complement strand
CAGTTATAATAGGAAGGTCAAACATAGTGGGAAAACCTATGGCTAGCCTACTATTGAAAGAAAGTTGTACCGTAACAGTTGCGCACTCACGTACAAAGGATATAGAAGCATTATGTGCACAAGCAGATATTCTAGTAGCAGCCGTTGGAAAGCCACGAATGGTAGATAAAAACTGGGTAAAAAAGGGAGCTATTGTGATTGATGTTGGAATTAATAGAATAAAAAAAACCATTGATGGGGAAGAGAAAGATATATTGGTGGGAGATGTTAAATTTGAAGATGTTAAGGATGTAGCTGGAGGAATAACTCCTGTGCCTGGAGGAGTTGGTCCTATGACCATTGCATGCCTTTTGGCGAACACTGTTACCTCATGTTATAGATTCCGGAAAATTTCTGATCCTGAGTTTTAATTCCAGAGCAATTAAATATAAAAAATATTGGAAAACTACTGATTGTATATAGTTTATAATGCTAACTAAGAAAGGTTAACTTGAGCAACAAAATTAAAAACAATAATTTTTTATCAATTGCTACAAGACCCGACGTTGTAAGCAGAGCAATAAGGATAGCTCTTATTGTTGGATTTATACTGGCTGCGATAAATCATGGAGATAGAATACTTTTACAGGAAATGCGTTATTTTGACTGGATAAAAGTTGTGCTGACATTTGGAGTTCCATACTGCGTTTCAACTGTCTCGTCCGTTTTAGCTATAAAAAAGGAGGTGTTGAGAACATAAAGACTTCAAGTTTCTTCACTTTATTAGTCAAATTACAAAAAAAAAAGGTTTCAACCCTTGAAATTCTCTTAATATTTTGTTTAGTTAAAGATGAACCTTAATTTAAGAATCCAGGGAGGATTTATGAAAACGTATAAAAATAGCAGGGGTGTCGTGGGAAATTTTTCTTATGATGACCTTAGACCACATGAAAAAGAAGGTCTTATAACGGCAATTAAAAAAGGAGCAACCCGAAGAGAAGTTATGGGCTGGATGATGGCTGCTGGTGCTACGGTTGCAACAGCTGGCTCTGTATTCACAGGCGCCTCTGCAGCATTTGCTGCAACTCCAAAAAGAGGCGGTAAAATAATCGCAGCCGGAGATCAGCATGGACCAAAAGATACTTTGGATCCCATTTTAAATACAGCTGCCATTGACTATTTTAGAGGGAGAATGTTCTATAACAAATTAGTCAGATTAAAAGATGACTTGAGTTGGGAGCCAGATATTGCATCAGAAGTAATACCAAATGCTGATGCTACAAATTGGACTTTTAAATTAAGAAAAGATATTGAATGGCACAATGGGAAGACGCTTGATGCTGACGATGTAATTTACACGTTAGAAAGACATCTTGGAAAAGACACAAAGTCTAACGGTAAAGCATTGGTTTCAATGATAAAAGATATTCACAAAGTGAATAAACATGAAATTATGTTGCATTTAGACTCACCTAATGCTGACCTACCAATGGCTTTGGGAACTTTTCACTTTAGTGTAGTGCAAAATGGCGTGGACAAATTTGATACTGCTATTGGAACTGGACCATATAAAGTAAAAGAGTTCAAGCCAGGAGTAAGAACTATTGGTGTGCCTTTTGCCAATTGCTTTTCAGGAGCCGGGTATTTGGACGAGATAGAGCACTATGGAATTGGGGATCCAAATGCACGCCTTGCCGCTTTTTTGAACGGTGATGTTGACATGATGGTTAATGTCGATCCTAAGGCAATTCCGGAGGTTGAAAAAGCAGAAGGTAAGGATATTTGGACCGTTGAGTCGGGTAGATATCTCAGTATCGTTTGTCATCAAGGGGTAGATCCTTCTAACAATAGAGACCTGATCAGGGCTATGCAGCTTTGCATTAACCGAAAGCGGATAGTAAAGGGCGACCTTAAAGGCATGGGAAGTCTTGGAAACGATCAGCCTATCGGTTCAGCTTATTTTGACCATAGTAAAGACCTGGAGCAGAGACCGCTGGATCTAGAGAAAGCAAAGTATCACTTTAATAAATCAGGAGTTGGTAATACTGAGGTAGAGATTATTGCCGCCGAAGTTGCTCCTGGTGCAGTTGCCCAGTGTGAAAACCTTCAGAGAGAAGCCAAGAAAATTGGTATGAACCTTAGAGTTAAAAAAGTGACTACTGATGGATACTGGGGTGCAGTATGGATGCAGGGATCTCCGTTTAATGTTACTACGTGGAACATGAGACCTACAGCAAACATCATGTTAACCCTCGCATATGCATCCTCTTCAAAGTGGAATGAAACTTTTTGGAAGAGTGACAAGTTCGATAATGATTTAGTAGCTGTTAGAGGTGTAACTGATGCTGGCAAGCGAAAGCAGATGTATCATGATCTTCAAGAAGATATTAACATGAATGGTGGATCTATAACACCAGCCCACCTAAACTATACAGACGGAGCGGCTAGCTATGTTAAGGGATTAACTTTTTGTCCACTTAACAACTTTGGAGGAGCCGAAAGTCCTCCTTACTTATGGCGAAGTGACGCTTAAATAAAACATAGTTTATAAGGGGTGCAAACAAGCACCCCTTATCTCTTTAAATTACCGAAAAATAAAAGGTAGGTAATATTTACACATTAATACTTAAAAGAATTCTTGCAGGAATAGTTACCGTTCTTGGTGTGTCTATAGTGATATTTATAGGTACTCAAATAATGCCAGGTGATGCTGCTCAGATAAGATTAGGTCAAAATGCAGACGAAGACTCTTTGAGGGCCTTTAGAGCAGAATTAGGACTTGATAAACCACTCTACTATCAATATTTAAATTGGTTGTTCAACTTCGTTCAGGGAGACTTTGGGATGTCTCTTTCAAGTGATTATCCTACCATCCAACTAATAAGAGATAGATACGAAAATACTCTTGTAGTTAGTCTTTTAACAGCTGCTATTGGGATACCAATTTCCGTTAGCCTTGGAATAATTGCAGCAATGTTTCCGGGAACTATTTATGATAGGATTTTAACATTAGGTTCAGTTACTTTAGTGGCTGCACCAGAATTTTTCACTGCAACCTTGTTGGTACTTTTTTTCGTTTTCTTTTTAGATATTGGAAGTGCCGTCGTTGTAGGAGGGATCGAAGGTAAAAATATTTTTCAATTATTGGCTCACTTTTGGCTACCAGTCATGACATTATGTTTTGTGATAGCATCACAACTGATAAGAATGACCAGAGCGGCAGTATTAAACGTGATGAGTTCTCCCTACATAGAGATGGCAATATTAAAGGGTATCCCAAGAAGCCGAATCGTCATAAGGCATGCCCTTCTAAATTCTATAGGCCCAATAGTAAACATAATTGCTTTGAATTTAGCTTATTTAGTTACAGGTGTAATAGTTGTTGAAGTTTATTTTGGGTACTCTGGCTTAGCGACATTAATTGTACAAGGTGTTCAAACTAGAGACTTTATACTGATTCAAGCTTTGGGAATGATATTTTGTTGTACTTACGTTATTTTAATGATTATTGCAGATGTTGCTGCAATAGTTTCAAACCCACGATTAAGGCACCCAAAATGAGCAAAGAGGACAAAGAATTTACTGAACATTACGTTGCAGAATTCTCGAAAAAAGTCAGTTTCGATGAGTTGCCTGATGCTCCTCCATCGGGAAAGTTTAGATTATCTTTAACAGGCAAGATAGGGGCGGTAGTTGTTGCATTCTGGGTTTTTATCGCGATTTTTGGGCAGTTTTTGGCACCTTACCATGAAAATGATATTCCATTTCCTGACGATTATTTGGAGTTTCAGCCTCCAAAACCTGGCGCTATCTTGGGAACTGATAGAGATGACAGAGATGTACTTTCTAGACTAATGTATGGAGCTGGTAGGACAATAGGTATATCGGTTGCTGCAACAATATTAGCCTATATTGTTGGGGTAACTCTTGGAATAGGAAGCGCTGTACTGGGAGGTCGATTTGATACAGTAATAAGTAGTATAAACAACATATTTTTAAGTCTTCCAACCATAATGCTGGGTCTTGTGATTGTAGCAGCTGTAGGATCTACAATACCAATATTGATTGTCACAGCGGGTCTAATTTATGCAACAGTGGTTTTTCGCCTTGCCCGGGCTATTGGAATGGACGTTAAGGTTATGGATTTTGTTGAGGTATCTAGAGGACGAGGGGAAAATTTGTGGTGGATAATCTCAAAAGAGATTTGGCCGAATGTGAGAATGCCTTTAATCTCCGATTTTGGGTTAAGGCTGATATATGTAATACTCTTTGTGTCCAGTCTCAGCTTCCTGGGGCTAGGAGTTCAACCGCCCATGGCTGATTGGGGCTCAATGGTAAAAGAGAATCTAGGCGCATTACAATACGGAGAGTCAGTTATATCTGTTGTCGCACCTGCTTTTTCAATAGCAACGCTTACCGTTGCTATTAATCTTATTGTCGATGACGTATCAGCACATGCTGGTGGCAAACTGACCAAAAGGCTGTAGTATGGATCGCAAAGTTATTTTTGAAGCTGTTGACCTCAAAATAAATGCAATTGCAGATAATGGTACTGATATCCCAATCGTAAAAGGGGTCAACTTTAAAGTTAGAGAAGGCGAGGTTGTTGCATTAATCGGAGAGTCTGGTTCAGGAAAGACAACTATAGCCTTATCATCCTTAGGATATTTTAAACCAGGTCTGCAATGCGTTGGAGGCGAAGCACGACTTTTAGGCCGAGACCTTACAAAAATGTCTAATGAGGACTTAAGAAAGATCAGAGGGGAACGGGTAGCTTATTTGGCTCAGAGCGCTGCGGCTACTTTTAACCCATCCCTCAGAATCAATGAACAAGTAACTGAGTCAGCTGTTATTCATGGATCAAAAACTAAGGAAGAAGCGCTTTCTTATGCAAAAGCCTTATACAAACGTTTGGACCTGCCTGACCCAGAAAATATTGGAGAACGTTACCCTCACCAAGTTTCGGGCGGTCAATTGCAAAGATTAATGGCTGCCATGGCATTGGTTAGTGATCCCACCCTTCTAGTCTTAGACGAACCAACAACTGCGCTAGACGTTACTACCCAAATTGAAGTATTAAAGGCATTCAAAAAAGTTATTAAAGAACAAAAAGCGGCAGCTATTTATGTTACACATGATCTTGCAGTAGTTGCTCAGATAGCAGATAGAATTATTGTTTTATATAATGGCTCAATACAAGAAAAAGGGCCTGCAAACTCAGTGATAGACACACCTAAACATCCTTATACAGACCGCTTAATGAAAGCCGTAAGACCACTGCCAAAGGATACTGCTGAACTAAGAGACAGAACCACAAAAAAAATTTTAAAGAACTCTTTGTCCGTAAAAGATGTATTAGCAGGATACGGGGGCATCACCAATGGTGTACCAAAGATAACAGTATTAGAAGATATAAATGTTGAAATTGGAAAGGGGGAAGTGGTAGGCGTTATTGGGGAATCAGGCTCTGGAAAGTCAACACTAGCAAGAGTGATTTCTGGTTTATTACCTTCAGCTGAGGGACACGTGTCCTTATTTGACTCAACTCTTCCACCCAATCTTAGAAAAAGGTCCAGAGACCAATTAAGGCGGATCCAGTTTGTTTACCAAATGGCAGATACTGCTCTTAATCCAAGACATACAATTGAGAGGATTGTGGGTCGTCCTCTAGAATTCTATCACGGCATGAAAGGCGAAAAGAGAAAGAGAAGACTTATAGAACTGTTAGAAATGGTAGAGCTTCCAAAAGAATTTATTTCAAGGTATCCAGAAGAATTGTCTGGAGGCCAAAAACAAAGAATAAGTTTAGCAAGAGCCCTTGCCGCAGAGCCTGAGATCATTTTATGTGATGAGGTTACATCAGCTCTGGATAGCATTGTAGGCTCGAATGTCATCAAGTTATTAAGAAAACTCCAAAAAAACTTAGATGTTTCATATGTATTTATCAGCCATGATCTATCTACAATAGCTTCTTTCGCTGACAGAATAGTTGTGATGTACAATGGAAAAATTATGGAACAGGGCCCTGTTCATGAAGTGTTGTCTCCACCCTCTCATCCCTATACAGAATTACTTATTTCTTCTATTCCGGAATTGCGAGTTGGTTGGTTAGAGGAAGCTGATACAAAAATTCAAAAAGCCAAAGAAAAAATGCAGTAAACCAAGAAAGGGAGATAATACATGAATAGTCTCCCTGGAGATCGAAAACTGTCGTCAGTTTTACTTCTTGTTTCGGGGGCGTTTCTTTTAGCTTTCCAAGACTCAATAGTTAAGTTGATGTCAGATCAAACAACCCTGTGGCAATTTCAAGGCCTAAGGGGTGCTTTTAATTTATGCTTACTTTTATGTTTTTTGGTACTTTTTAGAAAAGTCAGTTTTATATTACCTAAGAATTATTTTGCTGTTTATCTAAGAGCGTTTTTCTTGACTCTAACAATGATATGTTTTTTTTCAGGTGCGCCCTACTTGACAATTACTCAGATGGCTGCCGGTTTATATACCTATCCATTATTCACAGTAATTCTTTCAAGTCCGGTTTTAAAAGAAAAAATAACTGTTTTAAAGATATTTTGTTTAATATTGGGGTTTACAGGAGCATCGTTTATTCTTACCCCATGGGAAAGCAATATTTCTATTTTCCAATTGATACCAATACTTGGTGGTTTCTTCTATGCCTGCAATATTTTAACTATAAGAAAGTTGTGTGTAAATGAAACACCCTATGCCATGGCTGCGGGCGTAGCTATTACGTTTATAATCATTTGTTCTTTAATGCTTCTTTTTACTGAATTATTAAACTTTTCTGAGGGTAGCAGAAGCTTGAACCCCTATCTGATGAATGGATGGACGACATTAACCATCACTCTCATTTTAACTGTTTTAATGGTATCTTTATTCAATGTTAGCGGAAATCTTTTTATAACTAAAGCCTATCAAACAAGCGAAAGTAGTTGGCTTGCTCCCATTGACTATATTTATTTTATCTTTGCAGCTTTTTGGAGCAAAATACTGTTTGATAAACTTCCCACCGGTCTCAGTTTAATAGGAATAATTTTAATTGTTTCGGCTGGCATACTGATTGGAACACAAAGAAACAAATAAGATCTATATTTTAGTTGTTTATCTTATATATTTATATTGATGGGAAGACAAATGATTGAGCGATTATTACTTACTGGAGCAGGAGGAAGATTGGGATCTTATCTAAGAGAGCCTCTATCCCAACTTTGTACAGAGCTGGTCTCTACTGATATTAAAAGTAAGATAGGTCCTTTATACAAAAATGAAAAATTCGTATCAGCAGATCTAGCAAGATTTGATGAAGTGCTTCCTCTTACAGAAGGTGTGACTATGATATGTCATTTTGGAGCAGTGGTAGATGAGTTACCCTTTGATAATTTGTTAGGACCCAATTTTGTTGGCTCTTACAATGTATGGGAGTCCGCTAGAAAAAATAATGTGAAAAGAATAATCTATGCAAGCTCGATTCATGCGGTAGGAATGTATTCAAAAACAAAAACTATTACGCCTAGCACCCATCACAAACCCGATGGCTTTTATGGTTTATCAAAATGTTTTAGTGAAGACTTAGCAAAAATGTATTTCGACAAAAACGGAATTGAGGCTGTCTGCCTGAGAATAGCCACATGTGCGCCTGTAACAACAGCAAGAAGCCTAACTAGCTGGCTGTCTTATGATGATTTAGTTCTTTTAGTTACCCGCGCCATTGATAGTATATCAACAGAATTTTCTATAATTTATGGTGTATCCAACAATGATAGAAAAAATATAGATAATTCAGAAGCAGGGCACCTAGGATTTTTGCCTCAGGACAATGCCGAAAAATATGCATCGGAAATTTTTGAAAGTGATTTAGCTGAAGAACTAATTGATCCTGGAAATCAGTTTCACGGAGGACCATTTGCTTCCACAGCACTTGGTGTAAGCCCTATGGAAAAAATGAAAATCATTCATAAACTTAAAGGAGAGTAACTCAATGAAAGATCAAAAGTCTTTAAGAGGAGGTCAACTGTTAGCTAAATACCTTAAAGAAAAAGGGGTCGATCATGTGTTTACTTTGGCTGGTGGCTTTTGTAATCCGGCCCTTGAGGGTTTTATGAATTATCAGATGCCTGTAGTAAATTGTCCCCATGAACAAATAGCAGGGCATTTAGCTGATGGTCATGCTAGACTTACAAGAAAACCGACAGTTTGTATAGTGGGTCCGGAAGGCTTCGCTAACGCTATACCTGCGATGATGGAGGCTTGGGGAGAACGCTCCCCTGTTATTTTTATTACAGGATCTTCTACTTTAAAAAAACAGGGGGCAGGTGGTTTTAAAGAAATTGATGATGTCTCAATTGCAGAGCCTTTAACGAAATATAGCGCATCAATAACCGATGGAACTAGAATTTCAGAATTTGTAGATAGAGCATGGAGAATTGCTACTAGTGGATACCCTGGACCTGTCCATCTGAGTATGCCTGTAGATATTATGTTTTCATCATTTACTGAAGAGAACTCTCTAACCGAAAGGCCTTACTCCAGCAAAGCGCCTGAGAGTTTCCGAGCATGGCCTGAGCCAAAAGCATTAGAGCGAACATTGGAAATAATAAAAAATTCTAGAAAACCAATTATTATTGGAGGACACGGAGTATGGTGGTCAAAAACTGAACACCTTCTAAAAAGAATAGGAGATGAAATCAAAATCCCTATTTTCAATGTACCTTATCATCAGAAATTATTAAATGAGGATTGTGAGGCTTTTCTAGGCTTAGCAGATGTCCATCAGTACCATCCTTCAAAATTTGCTTTCAACGAGAGCGATTGTATCTTAATGGTCGGAGGTAAACTAGATAACCAAATGAATTTTGGGAATCCACCCCTATTCCCCTCAGATACAAAATTGATTTGTGTAAATGGTTCTCATGAGGAAATTGAATTTAATAGATCTGCAGACCATCTTTTATTATGTGATCCCGGCGCTTTTTTTGAAAGTCTTTTAGATCTAAAGCATACTCACCAATGGTCATATGATCCAGTTTGGTTGGGTAGGAACTTGAAAGAAAGAGAAAAGTGGATTTTGGCTTCAATTACTGACCTAAAGAAAACAACAGACAGTCCTGCCTGGTCAGGTGGTAAGATCCATCCTCTGCAACTTTCACTGTCTGTACAAAATGTTATGAAGAATGATGACATACTAGTTTTTGACGGAGGTAATACCCATTTTTGGTCTGAAATAGCCGTAAATATTGCAGGTAAAAATGGTCTTTCCCTTCATCAAATAATGCATCCAGGCTCATATTCGATGCTTGGAGTAGGTGTTTCATTTGCTCTATCAGCTAAAAGTTTAAATCCCTCTAGAACTGTTGTGTTGATATCTGGGGATGGCGCTTTTTTGAGTGGTGGCTTGTCTATAGAGGCTGCCTTTCAGGAAAATCTTCCTATAGTTGTTATAGTGGATAACAATGGTGGATTAGATTGTATCTCTCAACAACAAGAAAGATTATTCAAAGACGGATCTCACTTCGCCACAGATTTCAGAGACATACCCTTTCACGGCCTATTTACAGGAATGGGCGGTCATGGCGAACTCGTCACACATAAAGATGAAATTGAGGGAGCCGTCAAACGCGCTATTGAAAGTGGGAAACCTGCTTGTGTAAATGTCAAGACAAAGGGTGTAATAAGCCCAATTGTAGCGGCTACAAGTGACAAAAGAGATAAGGCTTCAATAGAATAGGAATGTAAATGCCAACTATTAGTTCACATGTTTTAAACTCAGAGAATGGCACACATGTATCTGACTTAACAATTACTTTGAGTCATCTTAAGGAGGACGGAAAAAAAGAAGTAATCTTCTCCAGCAAAACAGATAAAGGTGGAAGGTTGAGCGAGAGTTTTACAGTAGATCTTTCTAAAGACAAGATATTTG
>CACFNV010000050.1 GCA_902567635.1 uncultured Alphaproteobacteria bacterium | reverse complement strand
AGATATTTATGATGGTTATTTTCTAAATGGGAAACGTGATGGGCAAGGAGTGATGACTTTTAAAGATGGGACCACAGAAAACACCGAATGGAAAAACGGAAAGAAAATAAATTGAGGCTGATAAAGAAATAACTGTATTATTGCATAGAAAGCTGAAAGGTATCAATTGCAAGTTGATAAATAATATTTTAGCTAATATAAAAGAAAAAACAAAAAAAACGGATTAATCTATGTTTTCATTTTTGAGCAGTTTCGTGTCTTCAGATATGGCAATTGATTTAGGAACTGCTAACACTCTGGTTTATGTAAAATCTAGGGGTATAATATTGAACGAACCATCTGTAGTGGCGTTCCACATGAGAGACGGGAAAAAGCAGGTTCTAGCTGTTGGCGAAGACGCAAAATTAATGCTAGGAAGAACTCCCGGATCTATACAAGCAATTAGACCCATGAGGGACGGAGTAATTGCGGATTTTGATGTAGCAGAAGAAATGATAAAGCATTTCATTAAGAAAGTTCATAAGCGGGGGTCATTTGCAAGACCTAAAATTATTGTATGCGTTCCGCATGGAGCAACCCCAGTTGAAAAAAGAGCAATACGCGAATCTGTATTATCTGCAGGCGCAAGGCAAGCAGGTCTAATAGCTGAACCAATAGCCGCAGCAATAGGCGCTGGTATGCCAATAACTGATCCAACTGGTTCAATGGTTGTTGATATCGGCGGCGGAACCACTGAGGTTGCCGTATTAAGTTTGGGAGACATCGTTTACGCTCGCTCAGTAAGAGTTGGTGGTGATAGGATGGATGAGTCCATTATTTCTTACTTAAGGAGACAACACAACCTATTAGTCGGAGAGGCAACGGCAGAGAGAATAAAAACACAAATAGGGACGGCAAGGATGCCAGAGGATGGAAGGGGCGCTTCCATGGATATAAGAGGCCGTGATTTACTGAACGGAGTTCCTAAAGAAACCGAAGTGACTCAAGTCCAAGTAGCTGAGGCTCTTTCAGAACCTGTTCAGCAAATATGTGAAGCTGTCATGACCGCGCTTGAAAGTACCCCTCCAGACCTTGCCGCTGACATAGTCGACAGAGGCGTAATGCTGACTGGTGGTGGCGCTCTATTGGGCGATCTCGACCTTGCACTAAGAGAGCAGACTGGTTTAGCCATTTCTGTAGCAGATGAATCACTTAACTGTGTGGCATTAGGAACTGGAAAGTCCCTAGAGTTTGAAAAGCAACTAGCACATGTTATTGATTATGGCAGTTAATTGAATTTTAACTCAAGTTAGAATGGGAAAAAAGTCAAAAAATTCTTCCTGGAAATCTCTAAATATTATTTTTTTTATAGCTGTTTTAATACTACTATTATCTACATTTATTTTATGGCGAATTGATAATCCAAGAACGGAAGTAATAAGATCAAAAATAATAGATATTCTTCTTCCCGTTTTTTGGCCAATAACATATCCGGTAAAAGTATCCTCAGACATTTTACGAAACTTTGAAACCTATTCTTCTTTAACTAGAAAAAATAAAGAGCTGAGAAGAGATTTACAAGAAATGATGGGCTGGAAGGAAAAGGCAATTCAGTTAGAACAAAAAAACGCACAATTAAGGGCCTTGAACAATGTTAAATTAAGTGCACGATTAACCTGGGTAACTGGTGAAATTGTAGCCGATAGTGGCAACCCATTTTACCAATCTGGTGTTATAAACATAGGGTCGGTTGATGGATTGAAAGACGGCTCTGCGGCTGTTGACGGACTGGGGCTTGTAGGACGGGTTTCTGGGTTAGGCAAAACCTCGGCAAGAGTTTTATTTTTAACAGATATTTCTTCAGCGATTCCAGTTATTATAAAACCAACAAATCAAAAGGGTATTCTGCGAGGAAACAACAGTCCATGGCCAACATTAGAGTTCGTTGAAAAAACCAGCTTAATAAAATCAGGAGATAGAGTTTATACATCTGGTGATGGAAACGTATTTCCTTCTGACATTCTAGTTGGTAATATTTTCGCTGATAAAGATAAAAAAATAAGGGTAAAACCAGTTGCGAAGTTCAATAACCTAGAATTCCTTAGAATTTTAAGACCTCGAAATCTTAATTTTTCTTGGACTGAGCAAAACTTAGTTGGAATGGAAAATTTTTAAAGTAACTTAAATGTCTCAAAAAATTAAAAACTCTCTTAATATTTTTGTTCTTTTTTCATTTTCTATTTTTCTATTGGTTGCACCTATTTCTCCAACAAATTTTGATCTTGAGTTGTCTACCAATCTCTATCCCGACTTACTAACTTGCCTTATATTTGCAATCCTTATAAACAGACCCAAATTATTTCCTTCATATTTAATTTTACTAATATACATTTTAGCAGACATAATATTAATGAAACCTATCGGTCTTTATTGTGCTTTAATATTTGTGGCGGCTGAGCTAGTAAGGAAATATAATAATACCATAAGAAAAGAGCCTTTTCTTATACATTGGTTTATATTTTTGTTATGTTTGACAGCAGTGCAAATTCTTTACATTTCCATTCATAAATTATTTTTTATGCCTTCTCCCCAATTGATACTTGTAACAAAACAACTTGTGCTAACTACTTTTTTTTATCCATTATTTGATTTGTCTTTAAAATTCTTTTTGAGGAAAGAGCTCTAAGTGTCTGACTTTGTAAGCAAAAAAATTAGTTCAAAACTTAAAAAAAGAATTCACCGAAGAATAATTTTAACGGGGATTCTTAAAGCTGGAGTAATTACTACGCTTGGCTGGAATATAAGAAAATTACAAATTGAAGATGCAGATAATTACAAATTGTTAGCTGAAGCAAATAGAGTAAATTTGAGGCTAATTCCGCCCTCTAGGGGACTTATATTTGACCGCCATGGGAAACGGTTAGCATTTAATGAGCAAAACTACAAAATAGTTTTGATCAAGGAAGAAGCGGGTGATGCTAAAGAAATATTAGATAAGCTATCTAAAATTATAAAAATTCCCTCTAATAAAAAGAATAAAATTTTATCTGATATAAAAAAGAGAAGTCCATTTATCCCTATAACTATTGCTGAACATTTATCTTGGAAAGAGTTTGCAAAAATATCAGTAAATCTTCCAAACCTACCAGGAGTTCTACCAAATGTTGGATTAACAAGGCATTATAACGAGTACGACTCCTTTGCACACGTTATAGGATACGTAGGTCCAGTTTCAGAAAAAGATATAGAAAAAGAAAAAAATGTTGATCCCGTTCTCCAGATCCCTAAATTCCAGGTGGGAAAAGTAGGAATTGAAAAGAAACTTGAAAATAGTTTGCGGGGAACCGCTGGCGTAAGCAGAGTTGAGGTGAATGCTTCGGGTAGGGTAATGAGGGAATTGAATAGGGCAGAGGGCAAGTCTGGGGCCAATGTTCATTTAACGATCGATACCAAACTTCAGAAGTTTGTTTCAGAAAGGCTAAATGATTTGAGTGCCTCAGCAGTTTTTATGAACGCAAAAAGTGGTGAGATTCTGTCGTTAGTCTCTACTCCTAGCTACAACCCAAATAAGTTCGTATTAGGAATTTCAAAAACTGATTGGGAAGAACTCTTAAACGACAAGAGAAAACCTTTACTAAATAAGGCTACATCGGGAGCCTATCCTCCTGGATCCACCTTTAAAATGGTAGTAGCAGCAGCAGCTCTAGAATTAGGTCTAATAGGTTTAAGAGACAAAATATTTTGTCCAGGATATTATGAGTTAGGTAGTAGAAAATTTCATTGCTGGCACAAGGGAGGACATGGAACTATAGCTTTAACAGAGGCTATTCAAAAATCTTGTGATGTATATTTCTATGAACTCTCAAGAAAAGTGGGCGTCAAAAATATTACTAGAATGGCAAAAAAATTTGGATTGGGAGAACCTTACTCTTTACCCTTAACCGGCATGACAAAAGGTTTCATGCCCTCAAAAGAATGGAAAAAAGGAAGATTTGGTAAAAGTTGGCTAGTCGGGGACACTTTAAATGTAGGGATTGGTCAAGGTTATAGTTTGGCGTCCCCACTTCAATTAACTGTTATGGCATCAAGAATTGCGTCTGGGCAAAACACCAATCCTTCTCTTATTAAACCTAGCAGACAGGAAATCAGTCATTCAGAAGTAAATAAAAAAGTAGGGATCAGGGCAGACATCTTGAAAGCAATAAGAAAAGGAATGTTTGACGTACTAAATGATAAAGAAGGGACCGCCTACAAGTACCGAAGTATTGATCAAAAAAAACTGATAGCAGGAAAAACAGGAACATCTCAAGTTAGAAGAATAACTAGAGAAGAAAGAGAGAGAGGAGTAATAAAAAATGAGGACCTTCCTTGGGAAAAGAGAGATCATGCACTTTTTACTTGTTATGCCCCTTATGACAATCCAGACTACGCTTTAAGTGTAGTCGTCGAGCATGGGGGCAGTGGATCAAAGGTAGCTGCACCAATCGCTAGAGATATAATGTTATTTCAACTGTTTAATGGAATTCCACCGATTACGGCATACCCCGAAGAGCAACGCTCAGAAATTAATGAACGACTTCAGAAAATAGCGTCTAAATTAAATATTTCTAACCCTAACAATTCACTGAGCCTCTAAGATGACTTTTTTTTGGAAAATATTGAATATTAACTGGCCACTTCAAATACTGATAATAACAACTGCTCTTTTTGGTTTTTTAATGCTTTATTCAGTAAGTGGTGGGAACTGGGACCCCTGGACCACCCCTCAAATAAAAAGATTTACCGCAGCGTTTTTTTTAATTTTTTTAATGGCAACGATAAATATATCTTTCTGGAAAAAGTTGTCACCCTACGCTTATATTCTTGGAATACTGCTTATAATTGGGGTTTACTTTTACGGAGAAACAGGCATGGGAGCGAAAAGATGGCTAAACTTAAAGTTTGTTAAGTTACAGCCATCAGAAGCATTTAAGATATCAATAGTTATGTTCCTTGCATATTATTATGATAAGCTAAATCCTAAATACGTATCCCATCCTTTATATGTGTTTATTCCACTGGTGTTAATTTTAATACCATCATTTTTAGTTTTCAAACAACCTGACTTGGGAACTGCTCTTGTTATTGTGATAATAGGAATCTCAATAATGTTTCTTGCGGGAGTTCACCTCGGATACTTTTTTGTTGCAGGTATAGGTTCGATCGGCCTTTTACTCCTATTATTTCAGAGTAGAGGTACGAGTTGGCAAATTCTAAAAAACTACCATTATAAGAGGATAGATACTTTTCTTAACCCCTCCATAGACCCTCTGGGCTCGGGCTATCATATCACACAATCAAAAATTGCTTTAGGCTCTGGAGGCTTGTTAGGAAAGGGTTATATGCAAGGATCACAGAGTCAGCTCAATTTTTTGCCCGAGAAACACACTGATTTCATTTTCACTACATTGGCAGAAGAGTTTGGCTTCATTGGAACTATTGCATTGCTAGCGATTTACACATTAATTATCGTATTTTGTATTCTTTCAGCTCTTAGTATTAAGGATCGGTTCGGCAAACTATTAACAACAGGTTTATGTGTCACTTTTTTTTCTTATTTTTCTATAAATATAGGTATGGTTATGGGGCTACTCCCTATAGTCGGGATTCCTCTGCCATTAATATCTTACGGAGGTTCTTCCATGATAGTAGTGATGATTGCCTTTGGTTTAATGCAGAGTGCCCATGTGCACAGAAAAGAAAGTTCTTAGTTTGAATATATATATATGTGTTGGATCTAAATCAGCGGAGTATCGGGAAGCTCTAATAAGCGAAATTAATTATCAAAAGCTAAAATTCAAAATCATAGATAATCTTTCTGATAAAACTTCTGCAGAAGCAATAATTTATTCAGATGATTGTAATATATCCGACTTCTCTGAGTTTCCAGAACACTCTTATATCTTTTCCACATATGCGGGGGTCGAAAAAACACTACTTAATAAAACTATTAAACAGCCATTAGTTAGGTTGATTGATAACGAAATGACAGAATGCATGGCAGAGTGGTGTACTGCTCATATAATGCGGTACCACTTGGATATAGATAAGTTTATTCAAAGAAAATCAAAAGAATGGCTTGTCTTAAAGAATGAACGTCCATTGGCGCATCAAGTGTCCATTGGCATTCTAGGTCTTGGTATCCTGGGTCAGGCAACAGCTAGCAAACTAAGGAAACTAGGTTTTACAATAAGAGGGTGGTCCGTGAGCCCAAAAAAACTTGCTGGGATAATTTCCTTGAGTGGTGAAGTTGGGTTAAATGAAATCTTGGCTTCCTCAGATTATATTATTCTGTTACTTCCTCTAACTAATAAAACCACAGAAATAATTAATGAGAGATCTATAAAATTATTGAAAAATGGTGCTAAGCTAATCAATGCAGGACGAGGAGGTTTAATAGAAGAGAAAAGTTTAATAAATGGCCTTGATAATGGTAAGATATCGGCTTGTACTCTAGATGTTTTTAATCAGGAACCTCTTCCCACTTCCCATCCCTTCTGGGATCATGAAAGGATCACTATAACACCTCACATTTCAGCGCCTACTAGGTTAAAGAGTTCTATAAAATCGATTGTGGAAAATATTAAAAGATTAGAAAAGGGTGAAAAACCAATTGGACTAGTTGAAAGACAACGCTCCTATTAAATTAAAATAATTCCCAAAACAACTAATAAAACAATTGCAATGCATAGAACCATTGTTCCAGAGGTCCATATCCTTGTTGTAATACTATCTGGGCCAGACAAGCTATATACGCCGAACACAAAAGCTGCAATCACGGTCTTAAAAAATTTTAAAACGCCAACTTCAAACTTTGATAGAATCCTAAGAAGGATATTTATGATTGAAGGTAAAAGTTTCCTATATATCCAATCAAAATCTAGATTTACCCCTCTTTCCTCTGATGGCAATTGCTTTAACTTGTACAAGACATAAAAAGCCAAGATAGCAAAGCATAATAATTGTAATTGAGTCAAAATATGCTCCAGAGTATATGGATTATATTTCACTTCATATGGTAACAACGAATACAGATGATCAGGATTTATGCCAATGTAAACACACAAAAATGCTGTCAAACCCATGGCAATTAACATGTTTAAAGGCGCTTCTCTTGGTCTTTTTCCAGAGTCATGATAGAAAAATGCAAAAAAGGGCACCTTAATCCCCGAATGAGACAAAACTCCTGCTGACGCGAAAACTAGTACCAGCCAAATAAATTGATAGTGCTCTTTTCCAGCACCACTCATAATTAAGGACTTGCTGATGAATCCAGAAAATAATGGAAATGCAGATATAGAAGCAGCCCCTATTAAGCAGAATATTGCTGTTAATGGCATAGTCCTATATAAGCCACCAAGCTCAGAAGCACGACTTGTACCGGTTCTCAATAATACTGCTCCAACACTCATAAATAAAAGTGCTTTATACAAAATATGTGAAAATGCATGCGCAGCTGTTCCATTTAGAGCTAGCTCTGTACCGATGCCAACTCCAACCACCATAAAACCTAACTGATTATTAAGACTGTATGCTAGAACCTTCCTAAGGTCATTTTCTACTTCGGCAAAAAATATTGGAAAAACAGTCATTATAGCCCCAATGTAAATAAGAATTTCAGTTCCAGCAAAGCCCCTGGCAAGTGCATAAACAGCAAGTTTGGTTGTAAAGGCTGAGAGGATCACCGTGCCGGTAATTGTTGCAGAAGGATAGCTGTCCTGAAGCCAGTTATGTAAAAGCGGAAAAGCGCATTTTATACCAAATGCTAAAAATATTAGATAAGTGGAAAGACTTCCAAGCTCCATCCTGCTAAATTCGATTGAGTTATTATCGTGATAAAATAAGGCTACTCCATAAAGCAATACGACCCCTGAGAGGACTTGGATTATTAGATATCTCATACCTGCGTGATATGACCCCTCAGTTCCTCTTGCCCAGATAAGGAATACTGAAGATATGGCAGTAAGCTCCCAATAGACAAAAAGTGTAACCAAATCTCCAGCAAAAACCGCTCCTATAGCTGCTCCAGCATAAACTAAAGCTATAAAGGGTTGCGTCGTATCCCTTAAGTGGAAAGCAAAAATATTCCCTAAACAAGCGGCAATACAAAAAATAATTGCAAAAACTGTCGAGAGTTTATCTACCCTCATAAAATCAAGTTCTAGATCTAAAAATTGGACTTTGAGACCATTGGTATAGTCCCCATAAATAAATACAACTAGTGCAATGACTGGAACTAAAGATACAAAAGTAGACTTTACAAAACCTTTTGGGAGAAAGATCGATAAAACGGCACCAATGAAAAAGTAAAATGGAATAGGGAAAAAATACAAATAGCTCAATTTCTATCCCCTTCAGAGTATTCTTCTGAATCTATTGCCTTTTTATCATAATAATTTTCTTTCCTCATCAGAAAAAACCTTAAAACCCGAGAACCAAAGATGATTATCGAAAACATCACAAATCCATATACGCTATAAAAATTGAAGTACGCTTCTATATCAAAATAAACGTGCCTCACTATCAAAAAATCTGCACAAAAAAGAACACCGCACAATAGAAAAAAAACAAGTAGGACCACCTTAAGTCTGGCAGGCTTTTCAAAATATTTAAAAACATTTAATTGCATACTAGATTAACCCTCAATTAACTAATCCGAATTCAACTATAAAGTTTCTTATATGATCCATATAGAAAAAAAGTAGAAATGAAATCGCGGCGGTTATAGCTGGCGGCAGCCAAACTAATAAGTTAGGTTCAGAAAATCTCTTGTCTTCGGTCTCTAGGGCAGGCTTCAAGAAAAAGCCCCTTGCCACCAAGGGGAGAAGATACCCAATATTTAATAAAGAGCTTATTAATAATACAATCACTACAAATTGTTTTTCAGCCTCTAAAGAGGCTAGTATTAGATACCATTTAGACCATGACCCTCCCAAGGGAGGAAGACCGATAATGGAAATAGCACCAATTAAAAAACTTAAAAACGTGATTGGCATTACCCGACCAAGACCACGCATATCGCTTATATTTGTTTTTTTTGTCGCTACATATATTGAACCGGCACACATAAAGAGAGTAATTTTACCAAATGCATGCGTAATTATTTGGAGAGTCCCCCCAAGGATACCAAGGCTATTTGCGAGAGCAAAACCCAGCACTACATAGGCTAACTGACTTATTGTTGAATAAGCCAACCTAGCCTTCAAATTATCTTTTGTCATAGCTATCAACGATGCGAATAATATCGAAAAGCATGCAATCCAAACTAACCAGTCGGTAGTTTCTGAGATTGCTAATTTTTCCACACCAAAGACATATATTCCCACTTTGAGAACTGTAAAGACACCTGCTTTAACGACCGCTACAGCATGTAATAAGGCACTTACTGGTGTTGGCGCAACCATCGCCGCTGGCAACCACCGATGAAATGGGAAAAGAGCTGCCTTACCTATACCAAAAGCAAAAAGACCAACAAGTATAATTAATTCTGTATAGCTAAAATAATCCCCTAATATGCCTCCTGAGATAAAATCCAAAGTACCAACCTTATAATATATCCAGATTATTCCTAAGAGTTGCAGCCCCACCGAAGTACCTAAAAGAATAGATAGATAGACCCTCGCTCCCCTTAATGCGTCCTTAGATCCTTTGTGTGAAACTAATGGAAATGTAATCAAGGTAAGTAGTTCATAGAATAAAAATAGGGTAAATAAATTAGCTGAAAAAGAAATTCCCATAACACTGGCAATCGAAATGGAAAAGAAAACAAAAAACCTTGAATGATTTTTTTCCTTGGCGCCTCTCATATAGCCTACGGCGTAAATATGAGTTAAAATCCAAAGTCCCGATGCCAATAAAGAGAAAATTATACCTAATGGTTCAAGATGAAAAGCCACCTCAAGTCCTGGCATTATTGTAAATAGGGAAACGCGAAACATCTCTCCTTCAAATCCCCAATAAATGCTTAGACAAGTATAGAAAGTTAAAAAAGTTCCTAGAAGTGTTAACGAGTCTCGTAAATCAGCCTTATTTCTGTAAACAATATTTAATATGCCTGAAAG
>CACFNV010000049.1 GCA_902567635.1 uncultured Alphaproteobacteria bacterium | reverse complement strand
ACTTCTTAAACAATCAGGCGAATTCAGAGATAATCAGAATACTGTTGAGAGGGCAATGGACAGCAATGATTTGGAGAGAGAAAGAGGTATTACTATTCTCGCGAAGGCTACTTCTGTAGTCTGGAATAATGTTAGATTTAATATAGTAGATACACCCGGCCATGCTGACTTCGGTGGAGAAGTTGAACGCATTTTATCAATGGTTGATGGAGTGGTCCTGCTGGTTGATGCCGCAGAAGGACCAATGCCTCAAACAAAATTTGTAACATCTAAGGCATTGGCTTTAGGATTGAAGCCAATAGTAGTGTTAAACAAAGTTGATAAGCAGGACGCCGAACCCGACCGATCACTAAATGAAGTTTTTGATCTTTTTGCAAATTTGGGAGCAAATGATGATCAATTAGACTTTCCAGTATTATATGCATCAGGAAGATCTGGTTGGGCGGATGACTCTTTGGAAGGCCCTAGAAAAAACTTAGACGCTTTATTCAAATTAATTGAGACCCATGTACCAACACCAATACAGACAAAAAAAAAGCAAGAACCTTTTAAAATGCTCGCCACTACGCTAAGTGGCGATAATTTTTTAGGTAGGCTACTAACAGGGCGAGTTGAAACAGGAACGCTTAAAACAGGTCAAAGTATAAAAGCTATAAATAGAGATGGTGAGCTCGTTGAAACTTTCCGTGTAAATAAGATATTAGCTTTTAGAGGTTTACAACAACAGCCGATAGACGTTGCAGAAGCTGGGGATATCGTCTCAATAGCTGGAATGAGCAAAGCAACGGTAGCCGATACTATAGCTGATACAACGGTTACAGAAGCTATCCCAGCTCAACCGATAGACCCTCCTACTATCACAGTAACCTTTGGAATTAATGACAGCCCCTTAGCTGGTAGAGATGGAAAAAAGGTCCAAGGCAGAGTTATAAAAGATCGTCTTTTAAAGGAGTGCGAAAGCAACGTCGCTATAAAAGTAGCTGACACTCCAGGTGGTGAGGCTTTTGATGTATCCGGAAGAGGTGAACTTCAAATGGGAGTTCTCATAGAAAATATGCGTCGAGAGGGATTTGAGTTATCTATTTCTCGACCGAGAGTAATATATCGTGACGTTGATGGAGTAAAAAACGAGCCAGTTGAAGAGGTAACAATTGACGTAGATGATGAATATTCAGGGGTAGTAATTGAAAAGCTCTCTTTAAGAAAAGGTGAGATGGTCGAATTAAAAACCTCTGGTCTTGGAAAGACACGGATCGTCTCTTTGGTGCCGTCTCGCGGTCTTATTGGCTATCACAGTGAATTCATGACCGATACAAGAGGTACAGGCATACTAAACCGGGTTTTTCATTCTTGGGAACCATATAAAGGATCAATATCGGGAAGACGGCAAGGAGTTTTAATATCTATGGAAAATGGTAGTTCCGTAGCGTATGCCATTTTTAATTTAGAGGATCGTGGGAAGTTTTTCATAGGTGCTGGAGAAGATGTATATGAGGGAATGATTATTGGGGAACATAATCGTGACAACGATTTAGAAGTTAATCCCTTAAAAGGAAAAAAATTAACAAACGTTAGAGCTTCAGGAACTGACGAAGCGGTTAGACTAACTACTCCTACTATACTAAGTCTTGAGCAATCTATCGCTTATATAGATGACGATGAACTTGTTGAAGTTACTCCAAGTAAAATAAGGCTAAGAAAGCGAATATTAGGTTCAGTTGATAGGAAAAGAAGTCAAAAAATCGCCAGTTAAGTTATTCTTATAACTGCTTTTGCTAAACTCGACACGGGAAGAAATAACCCAATATGGAAGACTAAATGCGTTTGACTTTGATTGTATTGGCCTTAGCGTATGTGCTGTCACAATTTTTTCGTGCGTTTCTTGCCGTATTGGCAAACCCATTACAGACAGACATTGGAGCAAGTGCTTCAGAGCTTTCAGAAGCCTCTGGGTATTGGTTTTTAGCCTTTGCGTTGATGCAACTTCCTGTCGGCTGGGCCCTTGATACATTGGGTCCAAAACGAACAACAGCAGTCCTAATGGCATTTGGAGCTGGGGGAGGCTCAATAGTTTTTTCGATCGCCACTGATCCTTGGCAAATTCAATTGGCTATGGCAATGATAGGAATAGGCTGTTCACCTGTCTTGATGGCCTCATTATACATCATTGGACGAAGCTTTCCCCCTACTTCATTTGCGACAATTGGAGCATTTATTCTAGGGATAGGTTCGCTAGGAAATATTGGAGCAGCCTATCCAATGACTTTTCTTGTCGAAACGTTTGGTTGGCGAGAGTCCATTGGCATGATTGGTAGCATAACAATCTCTATTGCATTAGTATGCTATATTGTAGTTAAGGACCCACCAAAAATAACCAACTCGGAAAAGGGTAGTATTCTTACTTTACTTCGTATGAGAGCTATTTGGTTCATTTTGCCACTTGTTTTAGTTAACTATGCCGCATCTGGAGGTTTGCGTGGTTTTTGGATTGGGCCGTATTTCACTGATATTTTTGATGCCACCGCAGCTCAAGTAGGTACAGTGACTACTGTAATGGCTATTGCAATGATTGCTGGTAATTTCTTTTATGGTCCACTTGACCGGATATTTGGTACTCGAAAATGGGTAATATTCTGTGGTAACTTTACCGGCGCCTCATTATGTCTTTTACTCTATTTATTTGGAGGCACTGGGTTTTGGACAACAGCAACAATAATTGCTGGGATTGGTTTCTTCGGCGCTTCATTTCCTGTTTTAATAGCACATGGCCGTAGTTTTTTTCCTGACCATTTAATGGGTCGTGGTGTGACGTTGATGAATCTTTTTGGAATGGGTGGAGTTGGTTTGATGCAAAACTTTTCGGCTAGAATCTATAACGCTAAGTTAGTTGAGGCTACAGCCCCTATTAATGCATATAACGCTATATTTTTGGTTTTTTGTGTTTCTATATTAATTGGATTGACTATTTATCTATTTTCTGAGGATCGAACCAACTAAGCTGGGATTTATTTGAAAGTTTATTTTTTGCTCAAGGAAGTCTTCGATGAGTCATACCATATTGTTTAATCCAAATAAATATTCTAAAATTGATTAAAATTGTAAGGGAGATAGCAATGCCAAAAGGATATTTTGTAAGCGCACACAGAAGAGAGGCTGATCCAGAAAAGAGAGCAGCGTATTTAAAGCTTGCCGGCCCAGCTTTGCAAAAATATGAAGGAAAAATGCTGGCGAGTACTAATAAAATTAAAGTTTTTGAAAACGGGATGGCTCAACAAACAGTTATTATTGAGTTTGAAACATACCAGAAGGCGGTTGATTTCATAGAGAGTGAAGAGTATCAAAATGCATTGAAGGCATTAGATGGTGGAGCTGACCGAGACTGTCGGGTATTTGAAGGCGTTTAGGTAGTCATAGGATGTACCCTGGAGCATATGCAAAACAAAATCCTTCTAAAGCAGCTTTTATTATGGCCTCAACAGGAGAGGAGGTTTCTTATCAAGTTTTTGATGAAAGGTCCAATCAACTTGCTCACTACCTAAGGTATGAAGGATTAAAAAAAAATGATCATTACTCTGTTTTTATGGAGAACAATAACAGATATCTTGAGTCTAACTCAGCGGGCGAGCGAGCGGGGCTCTATTGCACTTGTATCAATTCATATTTAAAGACTCAGGAATTATCATATATATTGATTAACTCAGATACACAGATCTTAATTACTTCAAAAGCCAAGCTCGATATAGTAAAAGAAGCTGCAAAAAACTGTAGTCTACTAAAGAGAATATTGGTAGTAGGGGCAGATAATGATGAACTGCCTAAAAGTTTTCTAGATTATAAAAAGGCCGTTTCAGATTTTCCTACAACACCGATTGAAGATGAAAGTCTTGGTACCTCTATGCTCTATTCATCAGGAACAACCGGCAGACCAAAAGGTATTTTACGCCCGCTACCTGATCAAAGACCTGATGAGCCATTACCAATAATGAACTTTCTTTCCACTTTATGGAATTATAGGGAGGATATGATTTATCTTTCTCCTGCGCCACTATACCACTCAGCGCCTCTTTTCGCTAATAACTTTGCCATAAGGGCAGGAGCGACAACCATCATAATGGAAAAATTTGACCCTTTGGAGTTTCTTAGATTAATAGAAAAATATGCTGTTACTGACTCACAAATGGTTCCAACGATGTTCAATAGAATTCTTAAGCTCTCTGAAGAAGAAAGAAAGAGATATGATCTTTCTTCTTTGAAACACGTAATTCATGCGGCAGCTCCTTGTCCCGTACAAGTCAAGCGTCAGATGATTGAATGGTGGGGACCAATTATTAATGAGTATTATGGCGCTACGGAAGCTTTTGGTTTCGCGTATTGCGATACAAGAGAATGGTTGGAGCATCCGGGAACAGTAGGAAAAATAATGATAGGTGAGCTATCAATTCTTGATGATGAAATGAATGAGGTCCCTACTGGAGAATCAGGAACACTCTGGTTTAAGCCGGCATCTGAGTTTAAATACCATAAAGAGCCAGAAAAAACGGCTGAGGCTTATTCAAAAGATAAAAGTTTAACTACCGTTGGAGATGTTGGTTATTTAGACCAGGACGGCTTCCTTCATTTAACGGATAGAAAAGCATTTATGATAATATCGGGAGGTGTAAATATATATCCTCAAGAATGTGAAGACCTTCTCATATCACACCCAAAGGTTTATGATGCTGCAGTATTTGGCGTGCCAAATGAAGATCTCGGTGAAGAAGTAAAAGCAGTGGTTCAACCTATTGATGGGCATTCTGATGATAAGAATTTAACTAACGAATTACTCGATTATTTGAATGACCATCTTTCACGACAAAAAGTACCTCGTTCGATTGATTTTGTATCAGAGTTACCTAGACTCCCGACTGGTAAATTGTATAAGCGACTTCTTAGAGATAAATATTGGCAAAGTGGAAAAAGCAAGATTATTCAAGAATAATTAATATTTAAAATAGGAGTTAGAATGTATCCCGGGAACCAAGCTAAAAAATACTCCAAACGACCTGCCTTTATAATGGCTTCAACTGGAGAAGAAGTTCTTTACGAAGAATTCGAACAAAGAGCTAATAAATTAGCTCACTATTTAAGATCAGTAGGTCTTTCTTTTCAAGACCATTATTGCGTATTTATGGAAAATAATAATAGACATCTTGAAACCAGTGCTGCAGGAGAGAGAGCTGGCTTATACTATACCTGTATTAACTCTTACCTTACTTCTGAAGAAGTCGCTTATCTTATTGATAATTCTGAGTCAAAAGTTCTTATAACCTCAATTTCTAGATTAGATGTTGCTATGGAGGCAGTAAAACAGTGCCCAGCGGTTATAAGTGTTTTGGTGGTGGGCGCTGAAAGCAAGCAATTGCCTGAAGGAATGCACGATTATCTGGAAACAGTATCAAAATTTCCAGGAACCCCGATTTCAGACGAAACGCTTGGTACTTCGATGCTTTATTCATCAGGAACTACCGGAAGACCAAAAGGAATATCTAGGCCGCTTCCTGTCCAACCTCCTGACCAACCTCTACCTATATTGACCTTCTTATCTGACCTTTGGAGCTTTAATGAAGATATGGTGTATTTATCTCCAGCGCCTCTATATCATTCAGCTCCTCAAGCCGCAGCTAATTTTGCAATCAGAAAAGGTGCTACGACTATTATAATGGAGAAATTTGATCCTCTTGAATTTCTAAGGTTGGTTGAGAAGTACAAAGTTACGCATTCTCAATTAGTACCTACCATGTTTAATAGAATGCTGAAACTCACAGAAACCGAAAAAAATAAATATGATTTATCATCCCACAAATATGCAATTCATGGCGCAGCACCTTGTCCTGAAATTACCAAACGTCAAATGATAGATTGGTGGGGACCTATTATTTATGAGTATTACGGTGCTACTGAGGCTTTTGGATTCGCCTACTGTAACACTGAAGAATGGCTCAAACACCCAGGGACAGTGGGCAAAATAATGATAGGTGAGTTATCAGTTCTAAATGAAGAAATGAGTGAGCTACCTCAAGGTGAACCAGGTACACTTTGGTTTAAACCAGCTTCAGAATTCAAATATCATAATGATCCCCAAAAAACCGCGGAAGCTTTTTCTGAAGATGGAACCCTGACAACAGTTGGGGACGTTGGCTATACTGATAGCGATGGTTTTCTGTATTTAACTGATCGGCAAGCTTTTATGATTATCTCAGGCGGTGTAAACATCTATCCACAAGAATGTGAAGATTTACTTATTCCGCACCCAAAAGTATCCGATGCTGCCGTCTTTGGAGTACCAAACGAGGATCTAGGAGAAGAAGTAAAAGCAGTGGTTCAACCAGTCGATGGCATCGAGGGTAATGAAAATCTAACTTCCGAATTGTTAACCTATTTATCAAAACATCTGGCTCGACAAAAAGTACCAAGGTCCATAGATTATACTAAGGAGTTACCTAGGTTACCAACGGGAAAGCTCTATAAGAGGCTTTTGAGAGATAAATATTGGGGCACTGGGAAAAATCGCATTATTAAAAATTAGAAGATGGAAAAAGTTTTACAAACTCAAAAAGAAGCCTTCCTAAAAAATGGCCCTCCAAATTATAAGTTAAGGGTTGATAGACTAAGAAGATGTATTGCTCTTATCAAAGCTTATGAAAAAAAAATAATCAAAGTACTTAATCAAGATTTTCAAAATAGATCAATACACGAAATAAAAATTTCGGAAATCGATCAGACTATTAGGAATCTATTATTTACTATAAAGAACCTAAAGCGATGGATGCGTCCCCAGAAAAGAATGTCATCTTTAGGAACGGGCCTTCTGGGAGCAAGAGCACTTATGACCCCTACCCCCCTTGGCTCTGTAGGAATTATCGCGCCTTGGAATTTCCCAGTAGCAATGGTGTTTTATCCAGCGGCCTCAATCCTTGCAGCAGGTAACAGTATTATGGCTAAGCCTTCTGAGATAACGCCTGCTACCAGCTCGCTCATAAAGGAAGCGGTTGATAATTATTTCGACAAATCTGAATTTGCAGTCTTCCTCGGTGGACCAAAAACGGGGCAAAGGTTTTCAAGTTTACCACACGATCATCTTCTTTACACAGGAAGTGGTAAGGTTGCAAAAAAAGTTCTGGAAGTTGCATCTAAAAATTTAATACCTACGACTCTCGAGCTAGGAGGGAAAAGCCCAACAATTATATCTGACAACGCAAAAATAAGTCTTGCTGCTAAACGAATATTATTTGCGAAAACGCTTAACTCAGGTCAAATTTGCTTGTCCCCAGATTATATCTTTCTCAAAAAAGGCCTTGAAAACAACTTTGTTTCAGAACTTAAAAAAACCTTCTCAAATTTTTATAACAATAATTCTAGCGATTATACATCTATGGTGAATACAATGCATTATAAGAGAATGCAGTTCTACCTTAAAGATGCTATAAAAAAGGGTGCCACTGTAACAAGCCTAGGTGATTTAGACTCAAAGGAAAAAAATACAATCTCAACAAAATTGATTTTTGGTGTAAACGACACCATGGAGGTGATGAAAAATGAGATCTTTGGGCCTCTCCTTCCGGTCATGCTTTACGAAAATTTATCTGAGGTTGTAGACTATATTAATAAGCATGATCATCCCTTGGGTTTATACTTTTTTGGGAAAAATAAATCTCAGCAAGATTACATAATCAATAATACTAGATCGGGTGGTGTTACAATTAATGATACAATGTTTCATTTACTTCAGTCACGACTTCCTTTTGGTGGTGTTGGTTCATCTGGATATGGGTATTATCATGGATATGAAGGTTTTCTTAACTTCTCAAATCTTCGTTCGATCTATCATCAGACGTCTTATGATACGATACTGTCATTAATAAGGCCGCCAAGAGGAAAACTATTTAATCTATTGTCTAATATAATGAGGCGCCTCGGATGATTGAAATGTTCGGTAGACTTCAATGAAAAAAGACTTTGTAGTCGTCGGTGGGGGCTCAGCCGGTGCGGTTATCGCGTCTCGGCTATCAGAGGATCCAAGCAATTCTGTTTGTTTAATTGAAGCAGGAGGCCCAGGTAAAAACATTCTATTTAGAGCTCCTGCAGGTGGGTTAATTATGTTAAGAGACAAACCTAAAATTAATAATTGGGCTTTTGAAACAGTTCCTCAAAAAGGATTAAACGGAAGAAAAGGTTACCAACCGAGAGGAAAGTCCTTGGGTGGTTCGAGCTCAATAAATGCAATGATTTATATTAGAGGGCAAAAAGAAGATTATGATAATTGGGCAGATTTAGGTAACGATGGCTGGAGTTGGCAGGACGTCTTACCCTATTTTAAAAAAGCCGAAAATAATGTCAGGGGTGAAAATAAATTTCATGGAAGCAAAGGTCCTCTTCAAGTATCAGAGCAAAAAGCGCCTCGTCCAATTTCTCAATCTTATATCGATGCGTGTAATAATGCACAAATAAAATCCAATTTAGACTTTAACTCTGGTGATAACGAAGGAGCAGGATTTTGGCAGTCAACAATCTTTCACTCTAAAGAAAAAAATGGAGAAAGATGCTCTTCTGCAGCAGCTTATCTCTTACCTTTTTTAGAAAAAAGACCAAACTTGGAAATTATAACCAAGGCGCATGCAACTAAAATTTTATTCGAGGAGAAACGAGCGATTGGTATTCTCTATAATAAAGGTAGACAAGAAAAAAAGATCTATGCAGAAAAAGAGATTATTATTGCTGCTGGGACATTTAAAACACCTCATCTCCTCCAATTGTCTGGTGTGGGAAATGCGGAAGATATCCAAAAACATAATATAAAAATATTTCATGATCTACCAGGAGTTGGACAGAATCTCCAAGATCACATTGACTTTACACTCTCATATAAAACTCGAGATAGAGACACTTTAGGGTTAAGTGTTGGTGGAGTATTAAAAATTATGGGAGAAACATTTAAATGGTTCAAACACGGGAACTCTATGATTTCTTCTACTCTTTCTGAATCCGGAAGCTTTATTAAAACAGATCCTTCTCTTAATAGGCCAGATATTCAAAATCATTTTGTAATGGCCCTGATAGATGATCATTTAAGAAAATTACATTATGGCAATGGATACTCATGCCATGTATGTGTACTTCGGCCTCATTCTCGAGGAGAAGTATCTTTATTATCAGAAAACCCGTTAGATTCTCCTAAAATTGATCCCAGGTTTCTGAGCGACAATAGAGACCTTAAGACCCTAATAAAAGGAGCAAAAATTACTAGAGATATTATGGAAACCCCACCTTTATCTCTGTACAAACACAAGGAACTTTTCGGAATACATGACAATATGACAGATCTTGAATGGGAAAAACATATCAGGGATAGAGCAGATACGATTTATCATCCAGTGGGAACATGTAAAATGGGAAACGATGAATTATCTGTCGTTGATTCTACCCTAAAAATAAGAGGTTTAGGGGGTATCCGTATTGCAGATGCCTCAATAATGCCCTTACTTGTTTCTGGGAATACCAATGCTCCTACTATAATGATAGGAGAAAAATGCGCTGAAATGATTAAACAAGAACACTCTTAATTCAAAGAGCTAATTAGATATTTTTACATATTCTCAGCGCGTCTAAAATTGCACAATGAGCATCCCGACTATTAACCGCATCGCCTATTCTGTAAAGATGAAAGCCGTTACCATCAAAGATTGGTTGAGCCTCTCCTGTTACCATAGCTTCAAGGTCAGCTACACCATTATTTAAGGAAGAGTTTTTCAACGAATAAAAGCCTTTATCATTAGGCAAAGTACCTGCTTCAACCACTAGGTGATCAAAAGTTTCAACGGTAATTTCTCCGGAATGTGTATTTCGTAGGGAGACATCAATCCTATTATTTTTTTTTCTGGCCTCTAACAACTCTTGATCAACATTGATATTTACACCTTTCATATAAAACCTTTTCATAAAAGGAGATATTTCCATTCTCATTGCCTCCATCCCAATTGTAGCATCGGGGGTACTTATAGTAACATCAGCACCGGAATCCGAAATAAAATCAGCTGCAGCCATAGCAACGTTTTTGCCAGTTTGATCATAAATAAAAACTTTACCCTCAGGCATTGGAGCACCTGAGAGAATATCCCATGTAGAGGAGATTGGCGCGTTTCCCCCTACCCAATCTAAATTTGGGGTACCTCCAGTTGCCATAATAACAACGTCTGGACCTTCAGTTAATATTTCGTTTTCTTCAGCAAATGTATTTAATCTTATGTTTACTCCAAGTAGCAAACACTCTGACACCAGCCAATCCACTATTCCGGACAGATCCTTT
>CACFNV010000048.1 GCA_902567635.1 uncultured Alphaproteobacteria bacterium | reverse complement strand
GAAATTCAGGGATTAGCATTTCAAAAGAGGAACAGCGTACACGTCCAGAAACTGTGCCTCGGATCAAATCATGTGTAAATTTACTTGGAACATGGTTTTGACTTAACTCAATTGCATCTTCTGCATAATAGGTTGCTATATAAAGAGTTCTCGGTTTGCTTGAAATGTTGGGAGCAGATCCATGTAGTAAACTTGAGTGCATAAGACAGACACTACCTGCTTCTCCTATACATCGATAAATGTTATTTTTGTGCTCTTCATAAATCTGATCAGATACAGATCCTGTGAAGACACCGTCATGCCAGTGAGAATACAGGAGGCCTTTGTGAGTTTTTGGAATAACTTCGAGTGGTCCATTTTCTAGCGTCACCTCGTCTAAGAAAAGAAGAGCGGTTATTAAATCGTCATTGGACATTGGCTGAAATAAAAAATCTTGGTGGAAACTTACTTTTGTTGCCGTACCGGGTAGCTTACAATTTATTTTGCCATGGTGAAAACGAATAGAAGGTCCAATTAAGTCTGCTACATAGTCAACCATTTTTGAGTTTCTCATAACGTCGTTGTATACTTCTGAGACTTCTTCTGGGGATTGAATTCTTCTCAACCCGGGAATTTTTTTGTTGTGACCGGGTTCAACGTCAAAACGGAACCGACCATCTATTGTTTCTCCAAAATCTCCGTTATGTCTACGACTTTCTTCAACCCACTCGGAAAAGACTTCCTTTAATTTTAATAATTGTTCATCGGTGACTGCATTAGTAATTGTTATAAATCCATCTTCCCAGAATTGGGTTTTCTGTGTTTCTGACAAACTTGACATAGTTTAATTTATCATCAACTAGTGCTAAGGCCAACAAATTTAAAGGCGGAATTCTACTTATAGGGGAAGGAGGGTGTTTGCGTGACAAAAATTAAAATGTCTGATATCTAGTTAGCCTAAGTCAGTCGAAGTGCAAAAGTTTTTAGAATAGGAAATGCCGACTGCACTTAAACAATTATTATGATTTAGGGAAATAAAATGGCTCCAGCTTTTCCAAAAATTGAATATGACAACAGAGTTAAGAGGGTGAGAGCCTCTATGCGAACACTTGACATCGATGTTATAATTATCACAGACCCAGCAAATATTAATTGGCTGACGGGATATGATGCCTGGTCATTTTATACACCTCAGTTTATGTTACTTGATTTAAATTCTGGTCCTTTTTGGGTTGGAAGGGAAATGGACGCGGGAGCAGCAAATTTTACTACATATCTTAAACCTTCTGAAATCATCGGTTATGCAGATGAGCTAGTTCAACGTTCAGATATTCATCCGAGTGATTTTTTGATAACTTTGATGAAAGAAAAAGGCTACAAAAAGTCTGCAATTGGTTTTGAAACAGATTCATATTTTGCTTCAAAGAGATCTTTAGATATTTTGCATGATGGTTTAAATGAAGCTAAATGGATATCCACAGATTTATTAATAAATTGGGTCAGGCTGGTAAAGAGTCAAGCCGAGCTAGAAATTATGAAACAGGCTGGACAGATAGCGGAGTTGGCTATGCAAACAGCTTATAAAAATGTCAAAGTGGGTGTTAGACAATCTGACTTGATGGCCGATATACTGGCTTCTCAGATCAAAGGTACCTCTGAGTTTGGCGGAGATATGCCTGCATTACATCCCTTGATTCTTTCTGGGGAAGCAGCATCTACTGCTCATCCCATGTGGACAGATGAGAAACTAAAATCAGACCAAACAGTGGCCTTTGAACTTGGGGGCTGTCGAAAAAGATACAATGTTGGGCTTGCGAGAACAGTTCATCTAGGCACAAAAAAAACTAAACTTCTTTTGGAGACCACGAAACTTGTGAATGAGGGCATGGCAGCGGTTATCGACTCTCTACATGCAGAGGTTTTAGCCTCCGAAGTCCATTCCAGCTGGCAGAAAGTTTTGAATAAATATGGAATGGAGAAAAAAAGTAGAATTGGTTACTCCATTGGAGTTGGATACCCTCCGGATTGGGGAGAGCACACTCTTAGTTTCAGACCCGAAGAAACTAGGCTCGTGCCTGAAAATGCTGTTGTCCATATAATTCTGGGGATGTGGATGGATGGATGGGGTATGGAACTAAGTGAAACCTTGCACGTTAGGGCAAACGATTGCGTTAAGCTGTCAAACTTTTCCCAAGAGGTACCATTAATATCATAATTTGTAATAATAACAAATTAATGGAGAAAAAATTGGAAAAAATGATAGTCTCGCATATCGATGAATGTAAATGGGAACAGAGAAAAGAACATGGAAATATTCGTTGGAAATATATAGCTGATAGTACGAAATTTAATAGTCATGGGTTATCATGTGGTGTCTTAGTACTCCCATATGGTGAGGAGCTAGAGCTTCATCACCACGTTCCACAAGAAATTTATTTGATAAGAAAAGGAGAGGGGCTCCTTTTTAGGCAAGAGGGTGAGCCGCAATACATTAGAGAAGATAGTTTTGTTTATATTCCAAAAAACTGCCTGCATGGATTAAGAAATATTGGGAAAGAAGATCTTGAGATTCTGTGGATATTCCCAACTGATTGTTGGGAAGAAGTTGAATATATTTTTGCAAAGGAATAAGGGTTATTGCTTTAAATTTTTAATTATTCGATTTTATATGAGTGAGTCTCAATAATGCCATTTCTTGATATCTCGCTTTTAATTAAAAGTTTTTCATTTGATAATAAGAATTCTGATAGCTCTTTAGAATGCTCCGTTTTTTGATTGATGAGAATACCTCTATTTTTGCCGTTCCAAACTACTTTATACCTATCTACCCTTGTATCACGAAAAGTTTTTGAGTTCTTGGTTTTTTGTAAATAGATTGAAATGGTGAACTCAAAAATTTTATCTGAAATTTGACTGATTTTTAAATGCGCGTCGTGATAATACAAATCTCTATTGGTTAGGATAGGCGTACCATTTTTCTCTAAAGAGAAACTAATAGATGGGAATGTGCCAACTGGTAACTCCTGAGCACTTGCTAAACTTTTCAAAAAAAACAGCAAAATAAAACCCAAGAACAACCTCATTGAACTGCCATTTCCGATTCATTTATTTTTGTTTCTATACCATACATTTAAAGGTTGTTCTTTTTAACTTTATTAAGTTTATGATAGTCTAATAAAATGATTATCGAAACAGAGAAAAGAGCATGTGACCAGAGAATTGGTGTTGCTGGATGCGGAAGCATGGGGTTACCTATGTTGCAGACGCTTTTAGCTAATAATATTAAAGTAAAAGGGTACGATATCAGGCATCAGGACGATTTTCATTCGATTAAAGAACATTTCGTGGAATCAAAAAGTGAATTCATTAAAGAGAGTGAAATTATTTTTAGCATAGTAAGAGATGAAGGAGAAACGCTCGAATTGTGCGAAGGTAAAAATGGTTTATTTAGTGTTAGAGACAAAAAAATAATAGTTATTTGTTCCACACTTTCTCCAAAATTCATAGAAAATTTAAAAAGAAAAGCACCTGTCAATATTGAGCTTCTTGACGCACCAATGTCAGGAGCCTCGATAGCAGCGAAAGAGGCAAGGTTAACTTTTATGGTGGGATCTACGAGAAAGCAGTTTGAATATATTTCACCCCTATTATTCTTTATGGGTACTAATGTCTTTCACTTAGGCGAATTTGGCTCTGGTATGGCAATAAAGGTATTAAATAACTTCGTTACAGCTTCAACTGTAGTTTCTATAAGAAAGGTCATTTATCAAGCTAGAAGGATGAATATTGATGTTGACAACTTACTTAAAACAATTGACTGCTCATCAGGTCAAAATTGGTTTAGCTCTAATAGAGCTATGATAGAATGGTTCGAGGAGATTTATGAAAAGGATAATACAATAGGTATTTTAGAGAAAGATGTCAGAGCTTATGTAGATGCCTATGAAAATAGTTCGCATGATATAAACGGAGACAGAAACTTTAGCGATGCTGTCTTAGCAGAGTTAAATAATTTACGGTAGGTACAAAAATAAAAATTTTTATAAATCTTAGAAGAGGAAATTGAAATGGAAGGAATAAGAGCGCTTACTTTTGATACTGGTGGAACTATTCTTGATTGGCACAGTGGATTTAAATCAGCTTTTCAAAAAGCGGGTGAAAAAAATAATTATTCGAAGTCCTGGGGCCTTTTAGCCAATGAATTAAGACGACGGTCTTTGAAAGCGATGCTAAATTTAGGGGATAAGGAACCTCCTCAATATAATTTTGATGGTGCGCACGAGTTCGTGCTGAGAGAAATTATTAAAGAAAATAATCTGGAGAAGTTTTCTGAAGAAGATATTCATAACATTGCTTACAAAGCACCACATAGTTTCATTTGTTGGGAAGATTTCCCTGATAATTTACCTAAATTGAGAGAGAATTATATGGTATGTTCTTTTACTATCCTCAGCTATCGAATTATTATAGATACCGCAAAGAAAAATAATCTTTCCTGGGACTGTGTTTTTTCTTGTGAAGGCATCGGAAAATATAAGTTGCTACCGGAAGCCTACATAACGGTAGCTAAAATGTTGCAATTGAATGTAAGTGAATGTTTAATGGTGGCCTGTCACAACTTTGATCTAGATGCAGCAAAAAGTGTTGGTTTTAAAACAGCGTTTGTAAGAAGACCGGATGAGTGGGGAGAAGAGGGTCCTCCTGATCCAAACCCCAACCCAGATCATGATATAATAGTTGATAATTTCAATGAACTAGAAAGGGAATTAAAAACCCAATAGTCTAACAACTAATCTACTAACTTAGAATTTTGTAATAGTGGTTTTATCACTTTGCCTTTCAGGTCTATACCAACTCCACATTTGCATCCCGGGCAATCTAAACAGGTTTCTAATCCCAATTCTAATGCTGCACTCACCGCTGCCTCTCTTCGAACCACGGTTGAAACAGGATCTGTAGCGATTGTCTGCAGTTTTAATAGAGAAAATGGGTTTCCCCATTGAAAGTAATCTTGGTCGTTTTTTATCTCAGAAAAGTTTTTTTCGTGCATAGGACAATTATCCAAGCATGCGTAACATTCGATACAAGAAGTTAATTCATGATAGTCCTCAGAGGCCTCAACATTAAGATCATTTTTTCTTCCACCTTCATAAATTTTTCCTTTTAATTGTCTTGATATCTGATCTCTTCTAACGATCAGATCAGTAATCACAGGAAGAGTTGACATCGCTTTTAATTCATCACCGTCCCTTACAACGGCCCTACAGGCTATTCTCGGTTTGCCATTTATATCAATAGTACACACTCCACAGTTTCTTGCTCTACACCCATATCTGAAAGCCAAGTCAGGCAACTGATTTTCTTGTGCTTGTAGTAAAACATCTAAAGCCATGGGCTTTTCTTTTTCATTTCTTTTTTTATACTTGAATTTTGTAGGAAGGTCTTGTCCTTCTTTGTGAGCGATTATGGTAACTTCCAAATACTCTGAATTATTCTGCAGTCTCCTATTCACAATACCTTCTGATCTCCCACAGCGGCTTCTATACTACCAGGTTCAAGTGGAGGAGCTTTTTCTTTTGATCCCATGATTTTTTTATAACGCTTTTCGATAATGGCATCTTTAAACTTCATAGGAAGCAGCCTAAGAAGTTTTGCTTCTAAGAAACGTTTTTGCTCCTTAAACTTGAATTCAACTAACTTTTTTAGTTCTGTTCGTTTTCTATCTATTTTTGAAACTTCAATATGCGATTTTCTTACTTTTACAACGGTAGAATAAGGCTTTGAGAATATAGATAGATCTTTGCAGTCTGCTCTCACATGACCACCTACACTACCATCTCTCTCAAGAGCAGCATGTGTCATTAATTCAGCCGTATCTATCATGTTTACCAGCTCTAAATATTCAATAAGACTTTGGTTCCAAAGAAGGTTTTTACCAATTTGCACTTTTTTCAACTCTTTTCTACATTGAGAAATAAATTGTTGAGTTTTCTTTAAACGTTTTTTGTCCCTTATTGGTCCAAGGTTATTCCAACATTCCTTTTGCACTAGAATTTTTAATTGAGAAGCATGTTTAGTACCCATTTGTCCCAATAGATTATTGAGTTTATAAGCCTCTTTCAGAAACAAGTCTTTGTTTAATTTATTTTTGTTAAAATTACGAGAATATAAAGCGGCTGCGAAACCTGCACGACTACCGAAAACAGCTCCCTCGGTCAGAGAAGTGGAGCCCAGTCTATTAGCTCCAAAAAGTCCACCCATAGCCTGGCCAGCAGCATATAATCCTCGCACACCATTATTACTTTTCTTGCCTGCAATAGACTGACCATTTTCGTCTACTCTTATTCCTCCCATCATATAGTGCGCACTTGGTCTTACTTCCCATAATTCGTCGCATTGTGCTTCTTTTTTATTCATAGCCTGCCTAACATTGTTATAGGCTGAAGGGAGACTATTTTGTAAGAACTTCATGAAATAGGTACCTGATTTTGGTGCCCTTTTGTTAGCTCTCATATCTAGATATGCTCCACCGTTTGGCGTGCCTCTCCCATCCTCTACAGCTTTCATTATAGCTGCAGAACATTCAGCTCTTGTTCTCAAATATACGCCATCTAAAATTACTTTTTTATTTTTGTCTCTTAGAACACCAAGATAACTGGCAGTGACGGGTTCTCCTCCTAAAAGACCTTCAAAAGAGGGAGGCGAGGTTAAACAAAAAGGTAAAAATTGGGTCTGTTCCATATCCACTAATTCAGCTCCGGCTCGAGCGGCGATTGCGTAACTGTCTCCCGTATTCCCTCTCATGGTATCTGTCTTTGGAAAGTACAAGGTGGAGAGACCTCCAGCAGCCATTACCACAGAAGGAGCGCATATTGCTAATAGCTTCCCTTTTTGAGCGTCGTAAATTATAGCTCCTTCAACTTTTCTACCGCCGTCATCATATTCAGAAGTAACAAGGTCAATTACCCAACAGTCTTCTAAATATTCAATCTTATTTTCTTTAACGATTGCATTCCAGTTTGCATGTCCAAATGCGAGACCACTATTTTTGTGTCCAACACTTCGTCTTCTTGTATGACCGCCCATTGGTAGAGGTAGAGAATTGGGTCCTTTAGTAATTGAAGAGATTTCGGGTCGAAGACCATTTTCCCTATATTTGTCATAAGCAGTTTGACTATCTTTTGCAAAAGCAGATGTTATTTCTTCTACAGGTAAGTCTGAACCCGCTATTTTAAGATTTTCAGAAAGAGCTTCCTCGCTGTCATCCTCTGATCCAGACGCACGAACAGTTGCTATACCCTCAGATATCTTGGTATCTGAAGCACTCAAAGGATCCTTCGCAACCAAAAGAACAGATGCTCCTGCTTTCGCCGCAGTCTCTGCTGCGTTCGTGCCTGCTCCACCGGATCCGATGACTAGAACATCAAAGTTTCTCCATTCTAAATCTATATTCATTTAAAAGATCTTCTCCTAACTTTAAAAATATCATAAAGAGCTAGATTTTAAAATAAGTTTAAATTAGAAACTTTTTTAACTAGCCAAACTAGATTTTGAATTAAATTTTTTGGAGAAAAAATGAACATAACATTAATATATTTTGATTTTCCTTTTTGGAGAGCAGAGGTTTCTAGAATCGCATTATTTATGGGTGGGGTGGATTTCAATGATAGACGGATTGGTTCAGAGGAATTCCAGAGAGTCAAAGCTAATGGGTATTTAGATGACGGTACCTTAATGCCGTTTAGACAATGTCCTGTGTTAGTGGTTGATGGAATTTCAATTGCTCAGACAGGTGCAATCGCAAGACTTTGTGGCAAATTAGCTAATTTATATCCAAACAACAATAATTTATTAGCTGCGCGTGTAGATCAGTTTATTGATTTCTTAACAGATCTCAATAGTCTAATATCGTTCTCTGGAAAAGATGTTTCAGAGGAGCAGAAATTATTAAATAGAAAAAACTTAGCCGCGGGGGAACTTAAAAGAAAGTTATGCATTTTAGAAGGCAATATATCTGACTCAGACCCTTGGGTAACTGGCTCTGAAATTAGTATTGCTGATATAGCTATTTGGAGAACTATGGGCTGGATGGTGTCTGGAACAGTTGATGGGTTCCCCAAAAACCTTTTAGAAGAATTTCCAAAGATAAAAAGAGTTTGTAAGTCAGTAGACACACATCCGAAAGTATTGGAATGGATCTCTCTTACATATCCAAGAAATTACTCGAGAGGTTCTTTTGAATAAAAACCTCTAGCTAAATTTTTGGATTACATAAACCGTTGCTTTAAGATCTAATTTTTTAATGTGATCGCCATAAATTTCTTCCAAAAATGTAATATTTTTATTTTTTTTTAATTCACTTATTTTTGCCATAAAAATATCGTCGTTCAAGGCGTGATCATTGAAAGAAAAGACCATTATGCCGTTTTGCCGTAAAGCTGATAATCCAAGATCTATAGTCTCCTGATTAGCATGACTTGGGCTTATAATGCCAGCTGCAAAAATAGCCTCATACGGACCAGTTTTTATTTCTGCCAAGGCATTCAAATCCTCTAGCCATAAATTTCTGTATGTTTGCTTTTCTCTGGCGTAGTCCAACATCTCTTCCGTAAAATCTATACCATCAATATTTTGATAACCAACCCTATGTAAAGCTTGTCCTGAAATTCCAGTGCCGCATCCTAAATCAAGAATGTTACAGTTGTTGTCTGAATTATATCTTTTTAATGCTTCTGCACAACGCCTAGGTGTTACGTATTCGTTGAAAATTAATTCTTCTTCATAGGACAGAGCCCATTCTCTATAAAGAGCTTTAGTATCCTGATCACTCTTTTGATCATAAACGCTATTAAGAAATTTTTTTCTATTATTAATTCAGTTATCCTCAACTATTTAAGAACCTTTAGTTTATCTGCAAAATAAATCTGATCAATAATTGAGTCTATGTTAAATTAAATTTAAAGATATCATTAATAGTCTTTTTCTCTAATCACGAGAGAAATTGTCGGTCATTCTAAGAGAATTCATAAATTCTAAGCGCCTTAAAACCAAAAAGAGAACTAACTGAACTAAGTAAGACTCTTTTTCTATTTCTTTCTCAATAATATAATCATCAATTATTCTAATTACGCAATTTTCTATTGCCAAAGCACTATTATTATGTTTTTTGCCGCGTATTAGAGTGCTTTCTCCAAAACAAGCACCCATAGTCAATAAAGCCAATTCTCTATTATTTTTTGTTAATAACTGAACTTTACCCTTTTCTAGAAAGTACATTCTGTTATTAGAAAAACCACTTCTGAAAATCCATGTTCCTTCTTCAAATTTTCTTACTCTTAGATCTTTTTCATTTGGGTATAAAAAACCCTCTTCAAACATTAAAGGCGTCTTAACTGTTTCGTTCTGTGAGAAAAAAATTCTTTTTAAACTATATTTTATAATCGATTTTACTAGCGGGCCGGATCCATTTATCTCTGTTCTAATTGCCCTGGAATCAATTTTAAATAATTTGATCGCTCCAACTCGTCTGTAACTAAGTTCATTTTGCCTTCCGAGTATTGCTTCAGCGAGGCCGACCGGATCATTTTTCTTTAATAGTTGAGTGAACTTGTTCTTGGCATAACTTAAAATTTCTCCCTCTCTTATTAAAAAACAATAGTCTTTTAGATTGAAATCAAACTCTTCTTCAGGAAGAAGGGTGACCTTTTCTATCAGGTTTTTTGGAACAAGTTTTATTAATTTATTAAGAGATAACATATTAATTTTTTTAGAAGGTTGGCTTCTTACAAGATGCATAAAACTTGAAAAGATGAAAGAAAAAACTCGATTGTTATTGATAATAATTTTTAGTTAATTCACATCTACGATGAGGGCCGTCTCCTGACCCTTTTTTTTGATAAATCTAAGCCTTGCCAAGGCTTTCCAAGCCAACGTATGTGCTCCTCTTCAGAGTATGAATTTATTTTTATTTTTTCTAAAACTGTGTGCATTCGTTTAATGTGGTTGGGTGTTGTCCCGCAACATCCTCCAATAACTTTTGCTCCTGACCTGCTAGCAGTAATAGCATATTTTTCCATTATTTCTGGTGAGCCATCATATATTATTTTCCCATCTTTATATTTGGGTATGCCACAATTCCCTTTTGCAATAATATGGCTCTTCCTTTTGGTGGTGCCATTAAGTTTCAGTATCGTGTCAATCATTTCAGAAGGTCCTATCCCGCAATTTCCGCCATATCCAAATATGTCAAATTCGTTGCAAAAATCAGAAAATTTAGAAGGGCTTACTCCCATCATTGTAGAAGCGTTGGTATCAAAACTCATAGTGCAGCAAATTGGAAGTCCAACTATATTACAAGCTTCAATAGCTGCGCGCATTTCTTCGATGGCAGACAAAGTTTCAATCCATATTATGTCAACCCCCGAATTAGCCAAGGCATCTATTTGCTCATGAAAAATTTCCACAGCGTCTGAATGTTTTAGGGTTCCAAGTGGTTCAAACAACTCTCCTGTGGGGCCAACAGAGCCCGCAACCAGTATTGTTTTAATTGATTTATCGGCACTATTCCTCGCGATATAAGCAGCGGAAGAGTTTATTTCACTGACTCTTTTTTGAAGCCCATGAAGTTTTAGCCTTGCGCTAGA
>CACFNV010000047.1 GCA_902567635.1 uncultured Alphaproteobacteria bacterium | reverse complement strand
AAGGACTCCACAAAAACTTTGGCCAGATTACTGCATTAAATAACGTTTCTTTAAGTGTATCAAAAGGAGAGGTAATATTTATTATTGGACCAAGTGGATGCGGGAAAAGTACTCTTTTGAGAGCAGTAAACTGGCTTACTCCCCCAGATAAGGGTGAGGTGTGGTTGGAAGGGAACATTGTTGGCTCTTCATCATCTAAACTCACTATTAGAGAATCAAAATTATTGAATGGTTTCCGTGCCAAAATGGGAATGGTTTTTCAACAGTTTAATGTATGGCCTCATTTAAAGGTTTTAGATAATGTAGTTAGAGCTCAAATGATAGTAGCTAAAAGAAATCAACCTGAAGCTGAAGCTAAGGCTTTAAAGATTTTAGATGAAGTAGGATTATCTGATAAAATAGAAGAATGGCCAGATCATCTTTCTGGAGGACAAAAGCAAAGATTGGCTATAGCGAGAGCTTTGGCTATGGATCCTATATTAATGCTACTTGATGAGCCAACCTCTGCACTAGACCCTGAACTAATAGGTGAGGTTTTGTCGGTTTTAAAGAGGTTAGTAAATAATGGAATGACTATGTTAATAGTTACTCATGAATTAGGTTTTGCTTCTAAATTTGGTGATCGATTAGTGTTTATGGATGGTGGCGAAATTATTGAAGAAGGAATTCCAAAAAAAATTCTTAGGATGCCTAAAACTCAAAGATTAAAAATGTTTTTAGAAAAACTTAATATTACTTCTTTTAAACAATAGGGAAACTTTAGAATCTATTAAAATTAAATATAAAGAAGATGAGGAAAAAATATGACAAATAAGCTTACCACACCACCAAAAAAAGAATTTCAGAGTTTTCATGACTTTCCAATAGTAACCAATTTAGATAATTTTGAAGCTGATATCGCTTTTTTAGGCATCCCTTTTGGGGACCCTTATTCTATGGGTGAAGCTAGTAACGACCAATGTACGGCACCAACTCATATAAGGAGATATTGTGAGAGAGCTTTGCGAGGGCTTGACAGATATGACTTCGATATCGGAGGAACACTTTTAAATGGTGAGGACATTAGAGTCGTTGATTGTGGAGATGTTATGGGCGAAGCTAAAGATGTGGCAGGAAATCATGACCGTTCTGAGCAAGCAGTTAGAAAAGTTTTGTCTTCTGGTGCCTTGCCTATCATTCTGGGAGGAGACCATGCGATTCCTATTCCTGTTTTCAGAGCTTTTGAAAATCATGGACCTATCACGTTAGTTCAGGTAGACGCTCATATTGACTGGAGGGATGTTTTTCATGGCGTAAGCTATGGTCTATCAAGTGTAATCAGAAGAGCTTCGGAAATGAACCATATTAATGAAATTTTTCAAATTGGTCTCCGTTCAGCTGGTAGCGCGAGGCCTGAAGAGGCACAAGCAGCATTGGATTATGGAGCCAATTTAATTTCAGACATAGAACTTCAGGAAGTTGGGATGAAAGCCATTTTAGACAGAATTCCAGACGGCCAGAATTACTACCTTACTATTGATGCGGATGGTGTGGATCCAACTATTATGCCTGCAGTTGCTGGACCTGCACCAGGGGGAGTAAATTACTCGCAGATGCGAACCCTCATACAAGGGCTGGTAAATAAAGGCAAGGTTCTAGGGATGGATATTGTGGAAATAACACCTAGTAAGGACGTTAATGGTATAACGGCTATTACTGCTGGTAGGTTTATATGCAATTTAATTGGCTCTGCTGTAAGAGCAGGATACTTTAAAAAATAGTAATTTTTAAAATTCTATCTTAATCCCAAGCAAATGATATACAGGAATAAAAATGAAATCTGAAAAGCTGGTCATAGAAAAACTTGCGGCCGGAATTATTAATTTAAACTCGATTACATTTCCTGAAAAAGTTGTGAGTATTGCTAAAGAATTAATTGTTGATGTTTCAGGAGCTATTTTAGCAGGATCTTGTACAAGCTCTGTGCACTCAATCTTTAATGCAGCATCAGAAATTTATTCCGCTGGAAATTGTAATATAATTGGACGAAAAAAATCCCTTAATCCTTCGGGTGCTGCATTTATTAACGGAGCATCGGCTCATTCCTTAGAATTTGATGACAATTGTTACGCGGGCGTCGTGCATGGTTCTGCTGTCGTTTTTCCTGCTGTTTTAGCCTTTGCTCAACACAGAGCTTTATCAGGTCTGGATTTATTAAAAAGTTTTATAGTTGGCTTAGAGATAGAGTTTGCTGTTGCTAAGGCTTTTTCAAATAGTATTTATGATAAGGGCTGGTGGACGACCTCTGTCCTTGGATCGGTTGGAAGTGCAGCAGGCGTGGCTTCTTTGGCTAAAATTAACATTAGGGAAATTGAGAATGCTCTTTCATTAGCAGTTTCTGGTGTAGGTGCAACTCGAGCTATTCGTGGAACTAGTGCGAAGCACTACTATTGTGGGCGAGCAGCCGAAAATGGTGTCATCTCTAATATTTTAGCGATGAATGGGTCAAATGGTCCTTTAGATGTTTTTGAAGATAGAAATGGTATCATCTCTATTCTTAACGACAAAGTTTTTGAACACTCATATATAAATAAGATCGGCAAGGAATTTGGCTTATTAAATCCTGGAGTGGATATAAAAAAATACCCTGTTTGCTATGCAAGTCACGCAGCGGTTGATGGAGTGAAATCGATTATAGATTCAAAAAATATCTCAATTGACAATATAGATAAAATTGTTTGCACCGTGCCTCCAATAATAGCGTCAAATCTTACTTTTCAAAACCCAAAAACTGTAAAAGAAGCACAATTTAGTTTAGAATTTTCAATTGCCATGATGTTAAAATATGGAGACATAAAATTAGAACATTTAAGTTCTGAATATATTATGGATTCAGATATTAAAAAACTAATCAACAAAGTTGAGATGAATGTCGGCAACCTTCCAAAAAACGTTAAACCATCTACTAAAGTTTGCCCTGAATGGTCGAATGTAGAACTTTTTACAAAGGGTGGAGAAGGTCACGAGAAGTTTGTGGGAGCCCCATTGGGTTCCTCTATTAATCCCCTGACAGGAAATATGCTTTACAAAAAGTTTAACTCTTGTGTAAAATTTTCTGATACCAAATTTGTAACAAAATCCATTTATGAAAAACTGATCAACATTGAAAAAGTAAAAAATTGCCGGGAATTATTTTAAAGAAGTTAATAAAACATTTATTGAGAGATAAATGACTGAATTTGATGATGTCAAAAATTTTGGGAAGGACTTATTGGTGAAGCCTAAGCTTTTGTCAGTAATAGGGGCTAGCGGTTTGGTCGGGTCTTCTATAGTAAAGGAGGCATTAAGTAAAGGATATAAAGTAAATGGAACCCTAAGGGAAAAGAATAACATTGAAAAAACTAAGTTTCTCAAACAGCTTCCAAACGCGGAAAATTTAAGACTTCATTCCGCTGAGATGCTAAATAAAGCAACCTTATTAGATCCTTTAGTAAACGCGGATGCTGTTTTTATCTGTTGCCTGATACCAACTTATAAAGGGTTTGATGGGACTCCAGCTCGTGAACTCGACTATGATAGAGGTTATAATGAAATAATAATGCCAACGGTTAATGGTTGTTTAAATATATTGGAAGCAGCGAACAAAAACGGAATTAAAAATGTTTTAATTTGTTCTTCAACATCCAGTACGAATCCAGTGCCACTGGTAAAAACAAAAAATGAGATTGAACACTGGTCAGATGAAGAGGAACAATGCAGGTCAAATAAATTCACGTCAGCCGCCAAGACTGTTATGGAGAAAGCAGCATTAGATTACTGTGCTAAGAATAAAATGAGAGTTGTTATCTTTTTACCTACTGGCTTATATGGCAAGGGCGTTCTGCCAGAACATCTTAATCATAATCCTTTCCTATGGATTAAAAGGGTAATTGATGGAGGAAATCCAAGACATGACAAGACTCCTAATGACTCAGCTTCAATGATCCATTTGGAAGATCTTGCTCAATTATTTCTATCAGCTTACGAAAATCCTTCAGCGTCAGGCCGGTATTTTGGTGTATTAGAAAGTTTTCATTGGAAAGATATTTATGCAGAATGCAAAAAAAACTTGCCAAAGATGAAGATGCCTCAACCTTTGACCGAGGACCCTGTGGAACCAACTCAGTTTGACTTTGCTCGTCGAGATAGTTTAGGAATAAAACTAAGAGATTTCCCTACGATTATGAAGGAAACTATTGATTGGTTAAAATCTAGGCCATTCAATGACTAATATCTGAGTTTTTTGGAAGTAGCTAAACTTTAAATAAAGAAGATATTTTAGAGCTTATAGTTTTCTTATTAACCCTACTGGGAGTTAATCGTTTTGAGATCAACCAGAAGTAGTTTTAATGCTACCGTCAAGTCATGGTTCAATACTTTCAACTGTAATAAAATGGTAGGCATCAGCAAAAATAAATCACAAAAAAGTTTTTAACTCGCTTTATTTTTTAAGCTCTTACGCAAGGTTATATTTGAGTTTTCTTGAGAATTAGTAGATATTTTTAGTATTGATTTAATTTGCGGAGCATGTCCCCTTTGAAGCGCTCTTAAAAATCATAAAAAACTAATGACTAGATTTACATTATTATTCTTAAGTTGTTTTTGAAGACAACGTTAAATCTAAGATAGGATTAATATATATGGAGATAGCACTTATTTGGATGACTGGCGCTCTTGTTGCTGGTCAAATATGCAGATGGCTATCTATTCCTATAATAATAGGTTTTATTGGAGCAGGATATTTTTTTACACAAATAGATATAAATGATAGTCAGAATATTTTGGAAATTCCAGCTGAGATAGGTGTCGAGCTATTACTCTTCTCAATCGGCCTAAAAATCAAACCCTCCGACTTACTAAATCAATCTTTATTCGTTGTCTTCATACTTCATACTATATCCATCTCGATTATTTATTTCTTTCTTGTGAATATAAACATAGAACCTGAGACAAAGATCTTATTATGTATTGCGTTGACTTTTTCCAGCACTATCATCGCATCAAAGTCTCTTGAGGGAAGAAAAGAATTAACCACCTTTCATGGCAGACTATCTATATTGACTCTGATATTTCAGGATATCTTGGCTGTATTAATTCTAGTTTATTCAAGTAATACAAACTGGTCCTTTAATATATTATACCTGCTTCTTATTCCCAGTGTTGTTCCATTTCTAAAAGTTGCTCTAGATAAGATCAGAGCAAGCGAGGAACTAGAGTTGTTGAGTGCGATATTAATAGCTCTTTTTCTCGGATCCTATTTATTTAAATACTTGGGTCTAACTGGAGAGATTGGGGCTTTAACGCTTGGAGTACTTTTAGCAAACTATAAGGCGGCTGAGCGTTTAAGTGACAAAATTTGGAGCCTAAGAGAAATTTTGCTAGTTGCTTTCTTCATATCCCTTGGGATGAAGTTAAATATTTCTCCAGAAATAATAGTGAATTCTTTATTTTACACGACCTTATTGCTCATAAAATCTATTGTCTTATTTTTTCTACTTATTTTCTTTAAATTAAGAGCATACACTGCTTTTCTAATAGTAATGTCATTAACCACTTTTTCTGAATTCTCTCTGATAATAATATCATTTTGGGCTGAAAATGGCCTTATAGGCAACCAGCTTTTCTCAAGCTTGATATTCACTGTTGTAACGAGTTTTGTTTTAGGCGCAATTTTAAATAAGTATGTTCATGAAATTTACGTCCTGTTAGAGAATACCCTAAAAAGATTTGAAAGATTTCAACATCATCCGGATGAGCAACCTCATACCTGTGGCGGAGCTGATGTCATGGTGCTTGGAATGGGACGAATAGGGAAACCCATTTTTGAAAACTTGGCCAGTAATGGAATTAAAGTTGTTGGTTTTGATGCAGATACAAATCTAGTAAAAGAACAGTTGAGAGAAGGGAAAAGAGTAACGTTTGCCGATGCAGAGGATCCAGGATTCTGGTCAGGATTAAGGTTCGGTAAACTAAAAGCAATAGTTTTAGCATTACCAGAATATCACGCGCAAAACTGGTCTACAAAACAAGCCAGAAAATTTGGATTTGAAGGGAGAATAATAGTGCCAACTAGATCACAAGGAGATCCGCATAAACTCAAAGAATCTGGCGCTGACGAAATTTACGATGCATACCAAGCAGCCGGGATAGGGGTAACCGAAATATTATTAAAACACAATCCATAAAACCTATTTTTTAAAAGAAATTTTAGCTCTCTCTGATTATGCTTAAGGGATATCGGTCTGCAATCATATTTATTAGTATCAATAAAGTGTCTTCCTGAAATATCAAAAGAAAATTTTATTCAACAAGAGCTTTTGTACCTTTTCTGGCAATAAAAATCCCACTTCCAACAATCATTACTCCACCGATAATCGTGGAAATTGTTAATGGATCTTTAAAAAAGACAACTCCTACCATTGAGGCAAACAATAAATGAAAATAAGCAAATGGTTGTAGAATACTTGCCTCTGCATAACGGTATGCATTTGTAAGTAAAAAATGACCCAAAAGACTACACATGCATAAAAGCAATAACCAATAAATATCTAAAAACTCTATGGGTCGATATATTAGCGGCCCTGGCAAGGTCATCACAACTGCCGCTACCACTGAGACCCAAAAAAAACTAGTCTCTGTGTTATCTGTAGATGCAACTTTTCGTGTCAAAACCGCATATATTGCAAAGTTAATTGCTGAAAATAGTGGCAACAATAATGTTAGAGTTATCTCTATATTTAGAGGATTAAGAATTACAATAACTCCCAAAAAACCAAAGAAGACTGCAAACATTTTAACTCCGGTAATTTCTTCCCTTAAAATAAGGCCCGAAAGTAAGACTGCTAAGAGAGGAGCGACTGCCATTAAAGAATGAGTGAAAATCAAACCAACTTGGGTGTAAGAATAGATTGCAGTAAGTAGAGAAGAAATAAAAAGTAACCCTCTAGAAACTTGAGCAAAAGGTTGCTTTGTCAATAGTATAGACTTCAGAACGCCTTTCCCTCTTAAACTTATTAGAATTACAAAACTTCCAATAATCCAGAAACGAAACATGTTTATAACAAAAACGTCATAAAGTTCAGCAAGATATCTTGAAAAGCCATCCATCATGGCCAAAAAGAAAGTTGCTATAATCAATATAGAAATTCCTTTTCGTGAAGAGCCTTCCATCCTCATTATATAATCTCCCTTAAGCAACAGATAGCAGATGTATAAGCACAAAAAAACAAAGTAGTGATAAACATGTTGATACAAAAATTGCCTTTATAAAATCTACAGGAGAAACATTGTAAGCTGCACAGTAAGCTAATGACATTGCACCACAAGGACCTATAGAAACGAGTAAACCTCCAAGATATTCTGAAGGTTGAGTTATGTCCAAAAATACAAAAACAAAAATAATTAAAAGCGTTGGTGATAATGCCATCTTCAAAAAGGCAATAGATAAAGTCAGCCTACTGATTAAATTATTAAGATGTTGAGACAAAATTATTCCAAGAGCAAATAAACCCACCGGAACCGTGCAGTTCGCTAAACTTGATATAGTAAAATAAAATGTACCAGACCCTATACCGATATCCTGGAAATTTAAAATTAAGGAAAAAATAATTGACAAAATTATGGGGTTTTTTAAGAGGTCTTTTAAAAAAATCCACCAAGTTATTTTTTTTTTGGTCACGTACTCCAAGCAAAAAGTGATAATTGAAATAAGCAAAAGTATATCCATAACAATGATACTTGAAACTTGCATACTGACATTCTGATCAAACAAAGTTTTTGAGATGGGGTAAACTAATAGAACGTGATTTGATAAGGAAACAGTAAGAGCCCAAATAATTGACTCAGGAAGGCTTTTTAAAAAATATACTTTTGTAACATAAAACGAGGTAATCCCCACTATAAGCTGCATTAAAACGTAAATTCCTAACAGTTCCAAATTCAGATAATCTGATTTGTGCCCAGATACAATTTCAATAATAAGAGCGGGGATCGCTACATAAAAAACAAAAAGATTTAGAGCCCTTGCGTTCTTCTGATCAAAAAGCTTAAAGTAACCACCTATAGTACCTATCGATATAAAAATAAAAAAAGGCAATAACCCTAAAAACGCAGGTAACATAATTTTTGGTAGTATTTGTTATTTGTCAGCTGGCACCCACTCTGGCAAAGGCTCGCCTCCCGTATAATGGTCGTGTGCAGGAGTTTCTCGAAAAATACAGTAAATATCTTCTGCCTTAACGCCCATCGTTTCATTTAAGACTTCTGCTATACCGTCAACCAATCCCTTTTTTCTCTCGGGTTCTCTGCCTGGTCGTAAATCAACATCAATTACTGGCAAGCCATCTCCAATGATTCCAAAAGCTTCTCTTATAGAAACGTAATCATATTGTACCTGTTTAGGAGCTAATGTTTTAAGAACTACTTCTCTAACTCTCTTATGAATAATTTCCTTTTTCTCACGTGCAGTTCCTTCTGGAACATCTATTCTTATTAATGGCATGAAATACCTCTTGCTTTTTTTATTAAAATCAGTTCAATCATAGAACTAAATATAGAGTTTTGAAAACATTTTTGTTTTAATGATACCAGTATTAAAAGGCCATTCTCTTGTTATCTTTTAATTTCAAGTGTTAAAGTTTAATATCTAACTTTGGTAGCAGATAGATAAGATGCAATAAATTTCTAAAATTATTTAAGGATATTATGTCAAATAGACCTGAACACCCATACGTAGATTTTTTAGGATTAAAATATGACTCAACTAATCATGGCAGATCTAAATGCTCTTTAAAGTTTAGAAAAGCTTTCTTAAATCCTAGGAATGTAATTCATGGAGGAGTTATTTATGCCTTAGCAGATTCTGGTATGGGAGAAGCTCTTTTATCAACTCTTGAGAAGAACCAGTTAGTAGCAACGATTGAAATAAAGATTACGTATTTGAAACCTGCAGGTCACTTTGACTTAGTTTGTGACAGTCAATTAATTAGGAAAGGAAGGAGAGTAGCTTTTCTTGAAAGTGATGTATATTCAGATAATGAATTGATTTCTAAAGCTTCTGGCTCCTTTGCAATTTTATAAGTTGGTAAAGAAATTTCTGAAACAAAAAAAGTACGTTTTCAATTATAAACTAGTCTGTATAGGTTTTTTTAGTTATCCAACGCTCTCGTCATTTTCTTAACTCAGAGCCTAGAATCTTGCATCCTGGCTACATAAAGGTTGATCAGACAAGCTGGTCATTACTAAAAATGGCTAGGATTTATTATTAAAAAGTTCAGTTAACTATTTCTTCAAATATTTCGTGTTAAACCAGACAAAGTCCTCCGGACCACTAAAAAACTCTCTTGAATCCTCTTTGACAACTAGATCTTTAATTAGCATATTGTAGCCGTTTTGAAAGTACTCATTCGCATCAATTCTGCTTTCTAAGGTGTCCAAACCAATATGAATATAGGTATCTTCAGTATCTTTATATTGAGCAATACACGTAAAGAGCTTGTTTAAGTTTTTGGAAGGATTGAGAATTAAATCCTTAGTTTCTTCAACCTTAGGTTTCTTCATCTTCACGATAATTACTGTGAAGGCTGTAGGTTCATTATCAAATTTTTGCAAATTTTCAAAGTTGGGAAACCAGCCCCAAATAGGTCCAGAAAAAGATTCTGTTCTGCTACCATTTGGGTACTTGATCAGCAATCGATCTACTGAATCTAGCCAGTTCGTGCCTACGCCTTCCAAATCGAGTGCTGCATCAACACTCTCCATCAGGCTAACACAAACAAATTCGTTCTGTTCGTTGAAGCCCATGTGTCGAGCAATACAATTTGGATAGTCCCTCTTGTAAAGCTCACCTCTGAATTCATCAAAGCATCCTTCTTTTGGTCGATATTTAACAACCATTACAACCTGTGGCTCAGGAAATTTCATATAGGTTGAAGCAGATACATTCTGACTGAAATTATGCGGATATTTTTTCACTAGCTTGCTGACCCGGGTTTTTTCTCCAACAGTTTTTGGCAGTTTTTGAAACGGTTTTTCAGTCATTGGGCTATCAATAGGCAAAGCTCGACTAATCTCGCGGCCTAACGGTCGTTTCCAAAAATATATGTGAGAACCACTTAATGGATTTGAAGAAACTGACACCAACTCCCAACCCTTTTTACCCATATCTTTCATATGTCGCGAACGATCCATCTCGGTGAATGGTAGTTCCGTATCGGCATAGTCCCATATAGTGCTCATGAATACCTTTCGAAATATCACTTATGCTAGCTTACCCAAGATCTTTACACAATTTCAATGCTATTTACCCTATCTTTATAAAATTTTTACTGTAGATTGGGCGGATGCTGAAAACAACCAATATACCTTCTGAATTAAAAATCGCAATTGAAGAGAAGGGTTATAAAGATCTCACTGTCGTTCAAAATTTAGTCCTTGAGCAACCCAATAAAGGGAAAGATCTTCTTGTAAGCTCACAAACAGGTTCTGGTAAGACACTCGCGTATGGCTTATCAATATCAAGTGATATTTTACGAAACTATGAGAAGAGTAATAACACTTTGACAACTCTTATTGTCACTCCAACAAGAGAGTTGGCTTTACAAGTTTTTCATGAATTAAATTGGCTTTTTTCAAAAACCTCAGTCACTATGTCCACTGCGATTGGTGGAATGGATATAAAAAAAGAAAGAAGAAATATCTCTAAGGGTATCAATCTTTTAGTAGGGACACCCGGGAGAATAAATGATCACCTCAGGCGTAAGACTTTTGATTTGAAGAATCTATCGTCACTAGTACTTGATGAAGCTGACGAGATGCTAGACCTTGGCTTCAAACAAGATCTAGATTCAATCTTAAAGGAAACCCCTAAAAACAGACGCCTGCTTATGTTCTCAGCAACAATTCCTAAGAAAATATTAAATTTGGCTACAAAA
>CACFNV010000046.1 GCA_902567635.1 uncultured Alphaproteobacteria bacterium | reverse complement strand
TAAGATCAGAGACCTCTCTAATTCAAACGATTGGTAGAGCAGCAAGAAATATAGAAGGAAAGGTAATTATGTATGCTGACCAAATTACCAAGAGCATGAGAAATGCTATCAATGAAACTGATAGAAGAAGAGAAAAACAAAATAAATATAATAAAAAAAATGGTATTACTCCCAGAACCATTAAAAAGAATATAAATGATATTCTAGAAGGCGTTTACCAGGGAGACACCGATGAGGCGCGGATCACTGCCAAACTAGAGACTAATCCTAAGTCGGGACATAATTTAAAAAATCACCTTGATGAACTTCAAAAGAAAATGTTCTCGGCGGCAGAAAATCTTGAGTTTGAGGAAGCGGCTAAATTAAGAGATGAGATAAAACGTCTTCAGGCTTCAGAATTAGAAATTAGAGCAGACCCTTTCATCAAAAGAAATAAAAATTAAATATTCCCTTCTGTGCTAACTTGTATCACTCCAGCAATCCGCCACTCGTTCTTAAATTTCTCCAACAAATAGTCATAGGTTACAAGAGCATTAGTAGAAGATCTAAAAAGAACTCTTTGTATCGACCTTGTGCCGTTAGACGAAAATTTTACAAACTGATAGTTCTTTGGACTCCAGATTACTGGATATCCATTTTTTACCATTAATCCAAAATTTTTTGCATTAAAAAACTGCCTTTTTATATTAGGTGCAGCAAATGAGTAGGCTTTTTCCACATTTTTTTCTTTAAAAGCCATTAACTGAGAAGAAATAACTTTTTTCACTATCTCTTCCGCATTGTCATATGACCGTTCCGATGCGTTTGTATTCATAAAACTAAAGGAAAAAACAACAGTCAAAGCAAATAATATACTTTTCAAATTATTAAGGTTCATCAATTCTTCTCTTTAATGTTGTTATTGTTTTCTCAATCCCTAGTAATGATATAAAGCTTCCCAATCTTGGGCCGTTTTGCGATCCTAGCACCACCTCATAAATCAATTTAAACCAATCACGATTATTCTCAAAATTGTTTTCTTTACCCACATCTAAAATTGCCTGCTGAATTTCATCTCCTTTAGTTCCACTGGGAATTAGGCTTAGTTTTTCAATAAGAGAAATGAGAGCTTTTTTTTCTGACTCAGATGGTTTTTTAAAAACTCTGTTGGGCTTTATAAAGTCATTAAAATAATTTATTGCGTTTTTCATTGATTCAGTCATTGCAATACTCTTCTTGGTATCATCAATTTCTAAATATTTCTCTATAAAAGACCACAAAGTATTTATAGAGTCGGATCCAATAGCACCAGCTAAATTCATTAGCATCGAAAATGGAACTAAAAGCTCTGACTGTGGAGGTTCTCCCTCATGGATATGCCAAACTGGATTCTTGATTTTTTCGTCTGGTTCTTGGTCAATGAATGACTTTAAATGTTTATGATAATCATCTACAGCTCTAGGTATAGCATCAAAATAAAGTCGTTTTGCAGTTTTCGGCTTCTGAAACATGAAGAGGCTTAAAGAATCCTTTGATCCATATCTGAGCCATTCGTCAATTGAAATCCCATTTCCCTTAGACTTAGAAATTTTTTGACCCTTATCATCTAGAAATAATTCATAGAAGAACTGACAAGGTGCTTTCCTTCCTAAAACCGAACAAATCTTTGTAGCCAAACTCGCTGAAGGAATTAAATCTTTTCCATACATTTCATAATTAATTGACAAAGCAAACCACCTCATTGCCCAATCAGCTTTCCATTGTAGCTTTACGTTTCCATCAGTTACCGGTGTTTTTACTTTTTTACCATCTAGATCTTGATAAACTATAGAGTGGCTTTTTAGATCAACTTCTAATGTAGGCACTTGAAGAACCCTTCCTGAACACTTACTAATAGGCAAGAAAGGAGAGTAAGTAGACCTTCTGGCGTCTCCTAAAGAAGGGAGCATTATCTCCATAATTTCATTGTATTTTCTTAGTGTTTGAATTAGAGCCTCATTGAAATCTCCATTTTTATAGCACTCAGTTGCTGAAACAAAGTTATAATGGAAACGGAAACTATCAAGGAATTCACGCAACTTACTATTATTGTGATCTGCAAAACTCGCGTGCGTCTTGAAAGGGTCTCTTACACTTGAAAGAGGAAGGTCAATGTCTTCTGCTATAATATGCTTTTCTGGGACGTTGTCAGGTATCTTCCTAAGTCCATCTAAGTCATCTGAGAAGCACACTAATTCAGTTTCCGTTTCAAACATCTTTTCAAAGGCATGCTTGACCATAGTAGTTCTCATTACTTCCCCAAAGGTTCCTATGTGAGGCAAGCCAGACGGGCCGTAACCAGTTTGAAACTTTATCTTATTAATATCTAAGCCACTTTTTTTTATGAACTGAAACAATCCCTTAGCTTCATTAATTGGCCAAACGTTGACACTAGATAAATTTGAATAAAAATCATCCAAGATGCACAATCCTATTTGAGAAATTGATAATATATATATTGTCCAAATGCACTAAGCCTCATATAGTATATTAACCAAAGAATTGCTAGTTTTTTAAATGAATGAAAATCGAAATAACAATACGATATTGAGCCCGCAGGATGCACTTGTTTCCATTATGATAGCTGAAGGAGCGTCTGACCAAGGAGTAACCAATGTTGAATTTGCATCAATTGTTAAAATAGTAGAACACTTGCCAATATTTAAAGATTATGACCCAAGTCGAATTAAAGTTATAGCTGCTACAGTTTATGAGTTGTTTGAAGAAGAAGATGGACTAGATGCTCTTTTTGGGCTGATCAAAGAATCTTTGCCAGAATACTTAAATGAAACTGCATATGCTCTAGCGTGTGATGTAGCGGCATCAGACGGTAGGTTGAAGGAAATTGAGTTACAGCTACTAGCAGAAATAAGATATGAATTAAATATAGATAGGCTGCATGGAGCTGCCATAGAAAGAGGAGCAAGAGCTCGCCACCTCAAGATAATTACTGATTAGTATGAACGTGTTCGCATAAACCTCTAATAATTTTTCGTTCCTGGATTACTGCTCTAGACAGCCAAGCCGAAGCCCCTTTAGGTCTTTCAAACTTATCACTAAGATTAATTCTTCTGGCTATTAAATCAGCTGAGAAAATAGCGAATCCAATTATTGGCCTTTCATTTAAACAGATATAACCTGACATCCCTCTGATATAGTGCATTGTTCCTGATTTACCTTTGACCGTTACATTTCCCAAAGATCGTTTCTTACCTTTAGACGTGTAAATAGGGATTAATTTTAATAATGGCAAAAGCCTATTTTTTACTTCTTCTTTGATCAAAAACTTTCTAAAGTCGGCAGCGTTTGAAAAACTTCCTGAAGTTAATCCACTATGATTTAAAAAAAGTGAACTTTGACTATTTATATAACCCCTAAACCACTTAGTCATCAAAACTCCTGATTGATCCAAGTCATACAAATCTCTATTTATTGATTTACTTATTTTAAATCCTAAGGTCTCTGAAATCATATTTTTGGAATGCTTCAGGGTATCAAGTAAAATGTGAGAAATTTTTTTTGAAAAGTGACTTTTAAATAATTTTATATTGGAAGGAACTTTTCCTTTTCTTACTTGTTTAACATTTATTCCTTTTTGATAAAGAAGATCTCTAAAAACCTGCACAGAATAAAAAGCTCCATTTCTGACAGGAAGCCATCTACTTCCACGTCTACCCAAAATCCTCTTATTAACTGACCAGTTTTCCGTAAAATCTTCTTCTTCAAAATTATATTTATAAACATTACCAATATTATTATTTGTATTAATTCGAATGTTTGAGACTTGTGCATTAGCTACCACGCCCTTAGCGTATAAGTTGAGTTCATAATTGGAGCTCTCCTTCCTTTTCCATTTAAATAAAATTCTGTTTTCATTTAAATTGATAGCCCCAAGCCCAGGGTTGTAAGCATATTGTGGCAGTTGGTTTTCATTTATATATTTTATGCTGGGCAAATGAGTGTCATCATAAAATAGGTTTCCAGTGACTTTTTTAATTCCATTTTCTTTATAATAATCTGCAACTACATTTAGATTATCTGTTGTCAAAGTTGGATCTCCATACCCCTTCATATAAATGTCGCCATTCAACACTCCATTCTCTATGACACCATCAACAAAAAAATCAGTCCTGAACCTAAAATCCTGACCAAGATTATTTATAACATATTGAGCTGTAACCATCTTTGTTACAGATGCGATTGGAAGTTTTAAATCTTCGTTGAGCCTATCGATAATTTCGTTAGTTCGCAAATCAACTGCCATGAAACTGGTATTTTCTCCAAAACTGTTTGATTTGATAATTTTGCTCAAATTGAGCTTTTTATATGAGAGACCTATTGCCGGAAAGAAAAAAGAAGAAAGGAAAATAGCCTTTGTTATTAGAAAATTTCTCCTACCAATTTTATGCATTTGATCTTAAACTCGTTGAGGATAAGCCCCTTTTTTTACTATTTACCAGACACCACGCAGGAGCCGTAGCTGACCTAAGCGAAATGGCACTATTGGAATGAAGCCTACAATGCTTATACTTCGAAGCAAATACGGACGCATTTACAGCCGCTCTGGAGTTATCTCTCGATAAAACTCCAATTTTGTAATTATTTGCTATCCATTGCCAATTTTTCCAAAGATGAAAAGACAACATATTATCTTCTCCCATTATCCAAATAAAATTTGTTCTTGAATTTTTTTTCCTTAAATATTTCAGCAACTCAACGCTGTAGTTAAAATCATTATTTAATTCAATATCCGAGAATTTTATTCTTGGATCGCTTACCAACTTCATACTTCTCTTTACCCTATTTTCGATGCTTTCCGGTGCATACGACTTGAGTGGATTCTTTTTTGAGTATATCCACCAAACTTCTGACAAACCAAATTTTTTAATCGCTAATTTGCTTATATGTAAATGCCCGTGATGAGGAGGGTTAAATGAACCTCCTAGTAGACCAACTGCATAATTCATTGAATACTGGTTGAATGCTATTTCTAATTTCTTCATAGTGAAAACAACTTAACTTCGAAAAAAAATATGACAAACTATAAAATCTATTATAGCAATTAAAACATGAGTACCTATCAATATATTTTCACACTAAAGGAATTAACAAAAGTTTTTTCCAATGGGAAACGGTGTTTTGAAAATATAACTCTTTCCTTTCTACCAGGTGTTAAAATAGGACTTGTTGGAGTTAACGGAGCTGGAAAATCTACCTTACTAAAAATAATGGCAGGAGTGGAAAAAGAGTTTTTGGGGGAAGCATACCCCGCAAAAGGTATAAAAGTAGGCTATCTACCTCAAGAGCCTAAATTAGATCCAAACAAGAATGTGAGAGAGAACATATTAGACTCAGTTTTTGAAAAAAAGAAATTAATTGATGATTTTAATGAGGCGGCTAATTCTCTTGGTGAAGATTACTCAGATGAAAAAATGAGTGCAATGACGAACCTTCAAGACAAAATAGATTCTATGCAACTCTGGGATCTTGATAGTAAAATTGACATTGCAATGGATGCTCTTAGATGTCCAGATGATAAAGCGAATATTTCGACCTTGTCTGGAGGTGAGATTAGACGAGTTGCAATCTGTAAACTTTTACTTGAAGAACCAGATTTATTGCTATTGGATGAACCTACAAACCATCTAGATGCAGAGACCATTAGTTGGCTTCAGCAACATTTAATTGATTACAAAGGGACTATAATGATTGTTACTCATGACAGATACTTCCTCGATAATATAACAGGATGGATACTTGAAATAGACAGAGGTAAGGGCTTGCCGTTTGAAGGCAATTACTCAAGCTGGCTTACCAATAAGAGCCTGAGACTTGAGCAAGAAGAAAGAACTGAAAAGACTAAGAAAACCATATTACAAAAAGAATTAGAGTGGATAAAGCAGAGTCCAAAAGCTAGACAAGCAAAACAAAAGGCCAGAATTACAGCTTACAATGATTTACTGCATGAAACAGACCAGGAAAAAATCAATACTGCCCAAATATTAATCCCTAATGGGAAACGCTTAGGAAGTAAAGTTATTAAGGCAACCAGCCTTTTGAAAAGCTTCGAAGATAAAATCTTGTTTGAGAACTTTAATTTTTCTGTCCCTGCAGGCGCTATAGTGGGGGTTGTTGGACCTAATGGAGCCGGGAAGTCTACGTTGATTAAAATTTTGACTGGTCAGGAGGATTTAGTTGGAGGACAGATTACTTTAGGAGAAACAGTAGAGTTGAGTTATGTCGATCAATCCAGAGATTCATTAAACGACGAAAAAACAACTTGGGAAGAAATCTCAGATGGATTAGAGATAATCAAACTTGGAGAAATAGATATTAATTCAAGAGCCTACTGCGGAAGCTTTAACTTTAAGGGTCCTGACCAACAAAAGAAAGTAGGTCAACTTTCTGGTGGAGAAAGAAATAGAGTTCATCTGGCAAAATTATTAAAATCAGGAGGAAATGTTCTTCTATTAGATGAACCTACAAATGACCTGGATATAGAAACACTTAGATCTTTAGAGGAAGCGATTTTGAATTTTGGTGGGTGTGTAATTGTAGTTTCGCATGATAGGTTCTTTTTAGACCGGATTTGCACTCACATTATAGGTTTCGAGGGTGATAGCTGTGTTACCTTTTTTGAAGGTAACTTTAAAGATTATGAAGATGACAAAAAGAGGCGTTTAGGAGAGACCTCAATCATACCAAGTCGAGTAAAGTATAGGAAGTTTTCTCACTAGTTTATAATTTTTTAGCCTTTTCAAGGAAAGGGAATAGTTTATGCATATCTGGTCCTTTCTTGCTTCCGGTAAGATACATTCTAAGAGGCATATACAAATCTTTCCCACTCCTGCCAGTCGTTTCTTTTACCTTGTCAGTCCAAAGCTTCCAACTTTTCTCATCTCTAGGGTGCTCTGGTAACAAAGAAATGGCTAACCTAATAAAATCCTTGTCTTCTGAAAGCATTAGTGGTGTTGTGCCTTTCTGACATAAATTCCATAATGAGTTTAGCTCACTTCTTTTTTGAACATTATCTCTTGCCATATCCCAGAAGTTTTCTTGCTTTTCACCTGGAATACCAATTTCTGACATAAATGCTGATATATCTACAATGTCTAGCTTAGACAGAGCTACTCGGGAAAGAGCATAAAGATCATCCGTATTAAATTTTGTTGGGGAAGTATTAAATGCTTTTAAATCAAAGTCTTTTGCAAAATCTGGCAAGTCATTTTTTATTTCCATTCTCTTACCGTTACCAAGATTCACAAGAATTGAAAATATTGCTCCTGGCTCTACCCCTTTTTCTCTCAATTCCTTAATTGATAAACTATTTGCCCTTTTTGAAAAATTTTCCCCAGATGAGTTAACAATAAGTGAATGATGAGCGAATTCGGGGTTAGATCCTACCAAAGTTTTAAAAATTTCAATTTGAACTGCCGTGTTTGTAAGATGGTCCACCCCTCTAACAACTTCCGAAATTTTAAAATCGATATCGTCAATAACGGAGGCTATAGTATAAAGGAATTGTCCGTTTGCTTTTATAAGGATTGGGTCAGAGACCACATTAGTTTGAACCTCTACATCTCCGGCAATCTTATCTTTCCAAGTAACTTTATTACCACTGAGATGAAAACGAAAATAACTGCTAACTTTTTTTCTCAATTCTGTTTTATCTCTATCACTTAATTTAAGAGATTGACGATCGTAAATAGGAGGCTGACCACTATTCAATTGTTTTTTCCTCTTTAAATCTAATTCAATCGTGGTCTCAAAACATTCGTAAACGTTTCCGTTTTTAATCAAGCAATTTAGAATGTCTTTGTACCTATCCAATCTCTTTGATTGCTGTTCAACTCTATCCCAACAGATTCCGAGCCACTCGAGATCATACTTTATTTGGTCGATGTAATGTTGATTGGATCTTTCCTGATCTGTATCGTCAAGTCTTAAAATAAATTCTCCATTGTTTTTCTTTGCTAGCAAGAAGTTAAATATTGCCGTTCTGACATTCCCTAAATGAAGATACCCGGTGGGCGAAGGAGCAAATCTAAGAATATTTTTCTTCAAAACTTGTCCCTCCATTGGTTCACCAAGGGATAACGTCTTCCCAAGGCAAATGGTCTCTTCGATATTTTTGTTCCTGGAGCCGATTGGTATCTCTTATATTCACTGCGGTAAATCATTTCTTGTACCCTGAGAACTACATCTTTTTTAAAACCCTTATGAATTAACTCTTTAACAGACAAATCACCTTCAATTAAATTCTCCAAAATTGAATCGAGTTCACAATAATCTGGAAGCGAGTCAGAGTCTTTCTGATTGAAGGCTAGTTCTGCGGAGGGTTCTTTAGTTAAAATATTTATGGGAATTATCTGCTTAGTGTTTCCGTTATTTAAGGACATCTCATTTCTCCAATGACATAATTTATATACTTTAGTTTTGTATACATCTTTCAATGGATTAAATCCGCCTGCCATATCTCCATATATAGTCGAATAACCTACCGCTACCTCTGATTTATTGCCCGTGGAAAGAAGTAAATATCCAAACTTATTTGAGATTGCCATTAACAGAACGGCTCTTAGTCTAGATTGGATATTTTCCTCTGTAATATCTCTCTCTTTTCCAACAAATAATGGAGACAAAACATCTTCAGAGACACTTACCATTGTGTCTAAATTTAAAATTTTTAAATTTACACATAAATTATCTGCGAGAGCTTGCGCATCGGTCAACGAAGAGCTGGAATTGAATTTTGATGGCAAAGCAACACACAAAACATTTTCAGAGCCTAAAGCATCTTTAGCTATTACTGCTACCAAGGCGCTGTCGACGCCTCCGGACAAGCCTAAAACTACCTTTTTAAATTTGGATTTGATAACATAATCCCTTAAACCCAAAACTAGTGCCTCATAATCTTGTCTTAGTTGAGGAAGAGGTTTAACTTCTGACATTTTTGGAAAAGGACTGAGATCTCTAGATGACTTTTTAAATGTTAACTGTTTTGTAAATTCCTGGAATTGTGGAAATTGCTCCACTGTTTTTCCTTTTTTTGTCACACACAAAACTTCCCCCATCGAATACTAAGTCGTCCTGACCACCTACCAAATTCAGGTATATAATAGGCAGCTCAGTCTCATAACAACGTTTTTCTATTAATCTCTGTCTTTCTTGTAGTTTTCCAGTCTCATATGGAGACCCGTTTATTACGACGATTAACTCAGCTCCCTGCTCTTTCATATCTGAAATCACATCAGGAAACCAACTGTCTTCACAAATAGGGAAACCTATAGTTATCCCGTCTAGTCTAACCACGCTTATGGTATCAGAGTTTGAGAAGTACCTTCGTTCATCGAAAACATCATAGTTTGGCAAATGAACTTTCTTTGATCCTATCTCAACCAGACCATCTTTTAAAATAAGACAGGCATTGTAAATCTTTTCATTAGAAAATATTGGCGCACCGAGAAAGACACATTTTTTATATTTTTTTATCTCACTAGCTAATTCTTCTAAGCTTTTAAAAATGTCCTCCAAAAATGGTTTCTTTTTTACTAAATCTAATGGTTGATATCCAGAAAAGAACATTTCGGGAAAAATAAGAATATCTGAACCACTTTCCACAGATTTCTTGAGCTCAGACAATATTTTCTTTTTGTTTGCCTCTATAGACCCCAATACAGAATTGCACTGCACAATGGATATTTTAGTAATCGTTTTATTCAAGATCTGCTTCTATTTATTTTAACAATTTGTTGTTTGCTTAATTTTAGTTAAAAGGTACACTATAGTCTATTATAGATTGTTTAATCCAAGATTAATTGATGAAAAATAAGAAAAAATTAGCTTGTTTTATTGCAAATTTGTATATTTTTATGCCATATAATAAAAGAATATCTTGGAGGTTCGAGTGAAAATATTCAACAAATACTTTTTCAATGTTTTGATGGCTTTAGTTATATATTCAGTGGCCTATTCTGCATCCGCTCAAAACCAGACAAAGCAATATGATGAGGGAAGTGTTTATGAAGGAGAATTCAAAAATGGCTTGAGAAATGGGCAAGGAAAATACACTATGCCAGATGGCTTTGTTTATGAAGGAAGTTGGCTTGATGATCAAATTCAAGGAGCAGGAATAGCTAGATACCCAACTGGTCAAATATACGAAGGTCAATTTAAGCAAGGTGTACCCCACGGTAAGGGAACAATGACATTCGCGGATGGAACCATTTACGAAGGAAGTTGGCTAAATGGGAAGATGGAAGGGGATGGCTCTTTGTCCATAACAGACGGATCTAAATATTTGGGTAAATTTTCAGAAAACAATCGGAATGGTTATGGTGAAATGAAATATTCAGATGGTTCTTTGTTTAAAGGAAATTGGAAAAATAATGAGAAAAACGGAAATGGATTGCTCATTTACAAAGATAAATCAACCTACGAAGGGAACTGGGTAGACGGATTACAACAAGGGTTCGGTAAATTAACTACCAGCGATGGAGTTGTCTTAGAAGGAGAGTGGAAAAACGGAAAGATAAATGGAATAGGAAAGTTAATACAAGCGAACGGTGATAGATACGAAGGAAGTCTTGTCAATTGGAAAAGAAGTGGAAAAGGAGTGTCAATATATACTACTGGTGAAAAATATGATGGAAATTTTAAGGATGATTTACGTCATGGCTATGGAATATTAGTTGGAGTAGATGGTTTCCAGTACGAAGGAAACTGGGCAGAGGGTATGATGGATGGTTATGGGAAGATAAATTATTCTTCTGGTTCAGTTTATGAGGGTAATTTTTTAAAAAATCAACCGAATGGAAAAGGAAAGATTATTTTCTCTGAAGGAGGATCCTATGAAGGAACTTGGGAAAATGGGGTAATTGAAGGAAAAGGTGTAGCTAAATATGCTAATGGCTTAATATATGAAGGTGAATTTTCGCGAGGAAAAAACGATGGTATTGGTAAAATGACTCATACAGACGGATACTCT
>CACFNV010000045.1 GCA_902567635.1 uncultured Alphaproteobacteria bacterium | reverse complement strand
TTAAGCCTCCTTTTCTAATGCACTGTAAATCTGGTTCAGATCGAGCAGGGCTTGGTTCTGCTCTTTACTTTCTACTAGTTTTAAATTCCTCTATCCCAGAAGCTCAAAAACAATTGTCGTTTCGTTATTTACATCTGGGTGGTTGGACAGCAGGGATACTAGATTTTATGCTTATGCAATTCAGAATTGCCAATGAAGAAAAAGGTATTGAGTTCCTAGACTGGATTGAAAGAGATTACGACATAGAAAATTTAACACTTATGTACAAAAACTTTAGAAAGAACTCGCGTTTTTTTAAAATTCCAAGATAGTTACTATAATGCTTAAAGAAAAATTAAATAACAAATCTAATGTCGGTTGGTTTTGGAAATTTTTCGTAAAAGAGCATTTTATATTTCTTTTTTGTGCCCTTATTTTTATGTCTTTAGAAGGCTCAATGTTAGGCTTATTGTCTTATTCTATAAAATTTCTTTTTGATGATGTTTTAGTCTCTCAAGAGACAAAAAATATATTCTTGGTTGGAGCCATAGTTTTTTCTATATTCTCAGTAAGGGCTATAGCTGGTTTTGCTCATAGGCTTATTACCATTAACGTGGCTCAAAAAATAATCAAGAAATTACAAGACGAGATGGTTATTCATCTAGTCAATCTTGATTTAAGCTTTCATAAAACCAACCCACCTGGCAAGCTAATGGATAGGGTTAGAGCAGATAGTAAAGCACTCTCTGACTCGGTCGGAGAAGCTTTCATGACTGTGGGAAGAGACGGATTCTCACTGATTTCATTAATATTAGTAGTTTTCTTCATTGATTGGAAATGGTCCATAATAGCATTTTTAGGAACTCCAATTTTAGTTCTGCCAATAGTTTTCCTGCAGAAATGGGTAAGAGTAAAAGCCGGAGAAAACAGAGATTTTGAGACTAAAGCAAATGTAAGGCTTGATGAAATATTCCATGGTGTTAGTGATATAAAATTAAATCAAGCTGAGAATACTGAGCGAGAAAGATTTTTTTCTATTCTAAATTTGACACATAAAATCCGGTTCAAGCTCGAGTCAGGGATGGCAGGTATACCAGCATTGATTGATATAATTGCAGCAATAGGCTTTTTGGCTGTAATGGTTTTTGGAGCTATTGATATAGTTTCTGGAACAAAAACGATAGGGGAGTTTATGAGCTTCTTTACTGCCATGGCACTTATCTTTGAACCTCTAAGGCGATTGAGTAATGTTTCAGGCAACCTTCAGGTGGCTATGGCAAGCTTGGAAAGAGTTAAAAATATATTTGAAACAAAGCCTAGTATAACCAGTTCAAGGTCATCAATTCCTAAACAATTTATAAATAGAGATATTGGATTGGAATTTAAGCAAGTATCTTTCTCTTATGATAAAATCAAAGCGGTTCAAAATATAAATTTCGCTGTTACTCCCGGAACTACCGCTGCTTTTGTAGGCATCTCAGGCAGTGGTAAAACTACTTTGTTTAACCTAATAACAAGGATCATCGACCCAGATGAAGGCAGTATTTTAATAAATGGAACTGATATCAAAAAAATTGATTTGTTCCAATTAAGGTCATTTATCTCTGTTGTTCGGCAAGACGGCATGATTTTTGATGAAACAATTTTAGAGAATATTAGGTTTGGGAAACAAGATGCTTCTGAAGCTGCAATAAAGCATGCAGCAAGAATGGCATATGTTGATGAATTCGCTGACAATATGAAAAAGGGTTTAAACTCTAAAGTAGGCCCTAGAGGTTCTGCTCTTTCTGGAGGACAAAGGCAAAGAATTGCAATAGCAAGAGCATTTTTGAGAGATAGCCCATTATTACTCTTGGATGAGCCAACGTCTGCTTTAGATAATCAATCAGAGAAGCTGATCCAAAAGTCTTTGGCGGTTCTTTCAGAAAAGTGCACGACCTTGGTTGTAGCACATCGGCTTTCAACAATTGAGGCCAGTGATAATATATTTGTGTTAGATAACGGCAATATTGTAGAGTCCGGCTCACATGAGAGTCTCTTGAGTAAGGGACAATTTTATTCTAGGCTATTTAAATCTGAGCTTAAAGAAAATGGGATAAAAAGTGATTGAGTCACCTGGTTTTTTAATTATTGATAAAGAGCGATCTATGGTTAGCATTTCAGGGAATGACCATATTGAATTCTTACAGGGATTAATCACAAACGATGTGCTGAAACTTAATGAAGGTATATTATATAGTGCAATACTTTCACCTCAAGGGAAATACCTTTTTGACTTCTTTATAGTTCAAAACCCAGACCAACAGCTTTTTATTGATATACAGTCAAATAAAACAAGTAAGCTCCTAGAGTTTCTAAATTTCTATAAACTAAATTCAGATGTCCATTTTGAAGAGGTAGAATGTTTGGTAGTACTTGGAAATAAAGAGAAACCTATAAATGCCTTGAAGGATCCTAGAAATAACGAAATTGGCTGGCGTCTTTATGATTTATCGTGTTCCTATAAGTGTAAGGAGTTTGGAAAAGATGATTTAGAAAAAATCCGCGTCTCAAATTGTATTCCAAAGACAGATGAAGAATTGATATTCAAACAGACATATATTTTGGAGACCCATTTTGAACAACTTAATGGAGTGGATTTTTCGAAAGGCTGCTATGTAGGTCAAGAGGTTACTGCAAGAATGAAGCATAAAGGAACGCTTAAAAAACTATTTCATCCAGCGGAGTTTAGAGATCGACCTGATAAAAGTAAAAGTAAAGAGGTATTTTCAGAAGGTCGGGTTGTTGGAGAAGTATTCAGTATTGCATACCCATTTTGTATTATAAAAATTAGGCAAGAATTTAAGGAAAAAAACCTAAAAGCTCTTGGGTCGGAGTTAAACTTATTAAGTTAGATCTCTTATGATTTTAGAGAATTTTTCAAAAACGGCTTGTTGATTATTGGAACAAATTATATTTCCGGTAAAAAGTGGGTCAGTGTCTTGCTCTATACCTTCTATAATGCCTCCTGCTTCTTTTACAATTAAGGTACCTGCTGCAATATCCCATATTGATAAGTTTCTTTCCCAGTAACCATCATAGCGACCAGCTCCAATGTAAGCCAAATCTAACGCCGCTGAGCCGCTTCGTCTCAATCCAGCACACATGGGCATAAGGGAATTAATTTCTCTTAAAGACTCTGCAAGGTTTGTAGCCTCACCGTAAGGAATGCCAGTAACAAATAGCATCTCTTGAAATTTAGTTCTGTTTGAAACTCTAAGCCTTTGTCCATTTACCCATGCTCCATCCCCTTTTTCAGCAGAAAACAACTCATCTTTTATAGGGTCATAGATTATTGCTGCTACTATAGTTTTTTTATGTTCAAGGGCAATAGAGATGGCCCAATGCGGCAAGCCATGTAGAAAATTAGTTGTACCATCTAAGGGATCTACTATCCATCTCCTAGTAGGGTCATCACCAATTATTTCTGAGCTTTCTTCAGCTTTCCAACCATAAGAAGGCCTTGAACTTAGTAACTCATCTTTTATTATTGTTTCGGCTCTATGTATAATCTCCACTGCCCCTTTTGCGCCCATTACAGCAATTTCAGCAGTTGGCCATGCGTAATTAAAATCACCTCTTAAATGCTTTGATGACATTACGTCATAAGCTCCGCCATATGCTTTTCTTGTGATTACTGTTACTTTAGGAACGGTTGCTTCTGCATAAGCAAAAAGCAATTTAGCTCCATGTTTTATTACTCCTCCAAACTCTTGTCCAGTTCCAGGCAAAAAACCAGGTACATCAACAAATGTTAATATAGGTAATTCAAAAGCATCACAAAACCTTACAAACCTCGCTGCTTTCCTAGAACTGTCAATATCTAAACATCCTGCCAAAACCAAAGGCTGGTTAGCTATTACGCCTATTGTCGACCCCTCAATTCTAATAAACCCGACCAGAATATTTTTAGCAAAGTCTTTTTGAATTTCAAAAAAATCTTGTTCATCAGATACCTTCTCAATAAGTTCTCTCATATCATATGGAGTATTTGGATTTTCTGGAATCAATCTATCAAGAGAGATTTCTGACCTATTTGGGTCGTCATAAAAAGGCCTCATAGGACTTTTGCTTTCGTTGTTGAGAGGTAGAAAGTCAAAAAATCTCCTAACTTGCTTTAAAGTAACGATGTCATTATCAAAAGCAGCGTCTGCTACACTTGAACGAGTTGTATGAGTTTTTGCTCCACCAAGTTCTTCTGCTGATACAATTTCGTTTGTCACAGTTTTTACTACATCTGGACCAGTGACAAACATATAGCTCGAATTTCTAACCATAAAAATAAAGTCAGTCATTGCGGGAGAGTAAACCGCACCTCCTGCGCATGGCCCCATTATAACACTAATTTGAGGTATCACACCTGATGCGAGCGTATTTCTTTTGAAAACTTCGGCGTATCCCGCTAATGAAGCTACCCCTTCCTGTATTCTAGCCCCACCGCTATCATTTAGTCCTATCACCGGCGCGCCATTTTGAACTGCCATGTCCATTATCTTACATATTTTTTTTGCATGGCTTTCAGACAACGAACCTCCAAGCACGGTAAAGTCTTGACTAAAAACGTATACCATTCTGCCATTTATCGTTCCCCAACCAGTAACCACTCCATCACCTGGTATTTTCTGATCTTCCATTCCAAAATCAAAACAATTATGAGCGACAAACATATCAAACTCTTCAAAAGAGTCTTTATCCAAAAGGACTAATAATCTCTCTCTGGCGGTTAGCTTTCCTTTCGCATGTTGAGCATCTATTCTCTTCTTTCCTCCACCAAGCCTTGCCTCTGCACGTCGAGATTCTAATTGGTGCAAAATATTTTCCATCTAAAATCTCCTTAAATACTCATCATGATTGCTATTCAGAAATCTTTTCAAGGTTCTCATCTGAAGCTTGAAAATTAGCAGTTACAGATCTTACATCTTCAAGATCCTCTAACGCATCAATCAATTTCACTATTTTCTCTAATTGATCTATTTCTATAGTAATTGGTTCTTTGGGTTTCCAAATAAGCTTGGCGCTTAGATCCTGAAAAACATTCTCATCAAAGGCACTACTGACTTGGTGTAGGTTTACACCATCACAGAAAATAAATGCTCTGTTTTGATCAAATTCAACATCTTCTGCTCCACATTCCAAAGCCTTTTCGAAGACCGTTTCCTCACTATTATTTTTCATTTCAAAAGAAATAAATCCAACTTGGTCAAATAGAAAGCCAACGGACCCACTCTCCCCTAAATTTCCACCAAATTTTGTAAATATTGACCTGACGTTGGAGGCAGTTCTATTTTTGTTATCAGTCAACGCCTCTGTTATAACTGCGATGCCTCCTGGGCCATATCCCTCATATTTAATTTCATCCATATTTGCATAATCTGCACTCTGCGATTTTTTAATTGCTCTATCTATGACATCTTTAGGAACTGAATTAGATCTTGCTTCCCTTACGGCCAGCCGCAGACGTGGATTTTTATCAGGATCAGGGTCGCCCATTTTAGCTGCCACAGTAATTTCTTTGGACAGCTTGGAAAACAACTTCGACCTAACGGCATCTTGCCTACCTTTTCTATGTTGAATATTTGCCCATTTTGAATGACCTGCCATGCCTTTTAATAACATAAAACATTTTAAAAAAGAAATAAAAACCTTATTATTCTGGACTTCTCAAAGTTAATAATCCTCCAAAACGGATAGGCTTAACTTTTTCTGCCAATCCTAAGTCATTTATTTCCACTTGGATCCCGCAAAGCGTTGCCTCACCAGAGGACGGAACAAATCTACCGCTCACTTGATTTTTGACAAAACGACGCATTGGTTCCGCTTTATCCATTCCGATTATACTATCATAGTCACCGCACATTCCTGCATCTGTTTGGTACGCTGTACCAGATGGCAAGATTCTTGTATCAGCAGTCGGTATATGAGTGTGAGTTCCAACAACCAAACTTGCTCTACCATCACAAAAATAACCAACAGCCATTTTTTCAGAAGTTGCCTCGGCGTGAACATCTACTATTATACAGTCTGCTTTTCGTCCTAATTTGTAATTATCTAAAATTGTATTTAGTAATGGGAACGGATCAGAGAATTTCTTTTTCATAAACACTCTCCCCAAAACCTGGACAACTAAAATTTTTTTTGATTTGCAGTTAAAAAAATTGAACCCCCTTCCCGGGCTTTCCTCTGAATAGTTTAAGGGTCTTATTATTTTTTGATTATCATTAATTATCTTTTGTATATCATTTTGATCAAAGGCATGATCACCCAGAGTTATACAATCAACTCCATTTTCTAAAATCTTTTCTGCATGAACTGAAGATAATCCTGCGCCTGAAGTAGCGTTTTCTCCATTTGCAATGACAAAATCTATTTTATTTGTATTCTTGTATTCCTGCAGACATTCTTCAATTTTAATTCTTCCGGATTTGCCGACAATGTCTCCTAAAAATAAAATTCTCATAAAGCTAATTTTTTCCATTCAATATCATAAATAATAAGCCTCATTAAAACATCTGAACCCCAAAAGAGTCTATCACTCCATCCAAAATGATATCGTGATCTTCTTTAGGTATATTCACATAGCTTTTCTGTTCCGGAAAAGCAATCCCCAGGTACAAAACACTCATTTTTTTTCTTAGATGGGCTATAGTGCGATCATAAAAACCACCTCCATAACCCAATCTGACTCCCTTTTGGTCATAACTTATTAATGGGGCGATGACTAAATCTGGAAGTAGTTCCTTATCTGTGACGGGAATCGGAATATTAAAAGAGCTTCTTCTCATCTCCGTTTCAGGCGTCCACTCTCTAAATTTTAAAGGAAGGTCCTTCTTTATTACCAAAGGCAAACAAATTTCTTTACCTTCATAAAACAAAGTATTCATCAGTTGGAAAGTATCAAATTCAGATTTAATGGGAGAGTATATTGCTATTTTGCTGATGTTTTCTGATGTACGAAGCCATTGCCTAAAGTTTATTTGCAATTTGTGTGAAAAACTTGTGTTTCTGTGACTTTGAAATGCTTTTTCTCTTATAAGTAAACCTGTTCTCCGAAGTTCGTCTTTTTTTATTTTACACATATCATCATCAGCCTTCCTTCTAAAATTGATGAGAACCGGTTGAGCCGTATTTTGTTTGTTCCTCGAGAGCCTGATTTAACAGGTGGGCGCCGGAGGTATCATAGGCCACGACCCACAACAGAGCCAGCTCCCTTTCGAGAATTTAAGGCCACTAGGAAAAAACTTTTTACGCACTAACCAGAACTCACCTATATCAGCATATAAAAATGAAATAGATATTTAAACAAAATCTTAACATTAATTTTGTTAAGTCGTTTTAAAAAGGACAGGGTTGTATGTAGGCCGTCACTTGCGGTTATCCCTGCAGGTGAGCTGGTGGGAAGGTTACCCACCGGCTCGGCCTAAAAAAATTCTATTATTTTATCGTTTTTTAACTTAAAAGAGTATTCAAGGTAATAGGCCGATGTAGCTCAGTTGGTTAGAGCACTAGATTGTGGATCTAGGGGTCGTTGGTTCGAATCCAACCATCGGTACCAAAATTATTAGATTGATAGAAGAGCTAATGGCTAAGATTAATGGAAATGAGATTCGTAAGGGAAACGTAATTGAGCATAAGAATAGTTTATGGGTTGCTGTAAAAACATCACACGTCAAACCGGGTAAAGGAGGTGCTTTTGCACAAGTTGAACTAAAAAATATTAAAAATAATTCCAAGCTTAACGAGAGGTTTCGATCCGCCGATAAAGTAGAGAGGGTAAGATTAGAACAAAAAGAACACCAATTTCTTTATGAAAGTGGAGATGATTTATTTTTTATGAATAATGAAAATTTTGAGCAAATTGAAATCAAGAAAGATTTGATAGGAGAATCAGCAAATTTTTTGGTTGAGGGAATGAACGTTCAGGTAGAGTTTTTTGAAAATGAAATACTCAATGTTTCTTTACCAGAGAGAATAACTTGTATTGTCACAGAAACTGAACCTACAATAAAAGGACAGACAGCTGCAAATAGTTCTAAACCAGCTGTACTTGAAAATGGTGTACGCATTATGGTTCCACAATTCATCACAGAAGGTGAAAAAATTCTAGTATCTACTGAAACATTTGAATATTTAGAAAGAGTTTAGATTTGTGATATCAAAAAATGCAAAGTAACACTGCCAATTTAAATATAATGACTAAGGCAGCAAGAAAAGCTGCCAGATCACTTATCAGGGACTTTAATGAAGTAGAAAAACTGCAAGTAGTAGCAAAGAGTGCTGGAGACTTTGTATCTAAAGCTGATATAAGAGCCGAAACAATAATAAAAGATGAGTTACTAAGTTCAAGGCCTTCTTATGGTTGGAAAGCTGAAGAAAGCTCAGAAATAATTGGTGATGACCCTACTAGGAGATGGATAGTAGATCCCTTAGATGGTACAACTAATTTTCTACATGGCTTGCCGCATTGGGCCATCTCTATTGCCCTTGAACATAAAAAAACTATAGTAGCAGCAATAATCTATGACCCTATAAAAGATGAGTTGTTTTCTGCTGAAAAAGGGGATGGAGCATGGGTAAATGGACAAAGGCTTAGAGTTTCAAACAGAACTAAATTTCAAGAGATGCTATTTGTTACTGGCATTCCTTACGGTGAGGCTACAAACCTTGCAGAGTCTTTAAGAGAAATTAATTCCCTTATGCCCATGTGTGCTGGATTGAGACGAAGCGGCTCAGCGGCGTTAGATTTGGCTTACATTGGAGCTGGTCGCTATGATGGTTACTGGGAAAGAAACTTATCAATATGGGATATTGCAGCAGGTACCTTAATTGTAAAAGAAGCAGGAGGCATTATAGAAGGTATAGAGCAAGACACTGACCCACTTTTTACCGGAAATATAATTTGTTCCAATAATCAACAAGCCGTTTTTGAAAAATTCTCTAAAATCATAAGAGATCTAACTTAATAAGTTTAACTCCGACCCAAGAGCTTTTAGGTTTTTTTCCTTAAATTCTTGCCTAATTTTTATAATACAAAATGGGTATGCAATACTGAATACTTCTCCAACAACCCGACCTTCTGAAAATACCTCTTTACTTTTACTTTTATCAGGTCGATCTCTAAACTCCGCTGGATGAAATAGTTTTTTAAGCGTTCCTTTATGCTTCATTCTTGCAGTAACCTCTTGACCTACATAGCAGCCTTTCGAAAAATCCACTCCATTAAGTTGTTCAAAATGGGTCTCCAAAATATATGTCTGTTTGAATATCAATTCTTCATCTGTCTTTGGAATACAATTTGAGACGCGGATTTTTTCTAAATCATCTTTTCCAAACTCCTTACACTTATAGGAACACGATAAATCATAAAGACGCCAGCCAATTTCGTTATTTCTAGGATCCTTCAAGGCATTTATAGGTTTCTCTTTATTTCCAAGTACTACCAAACATTCTACCTCTTCAAAATGGACATCTGAATTTAGTTTATAGAAATTTAGAAACTCTAGGAGCTTACTTGTTTTATTTGACTGTATATCAATAAAAAGCTGTTGGTCTGGGTTTTGAACTATAAAGAAGTCAAAAAGGTATTTCCCTTGAGGTGAAAGTATTGCACTATATAATATACCTTCATTAAGTTTCAGCACATCGTTTGTGATTAATCCCTGTAAGAATTCAATATGGTCATTCCCTGAAATGCTAACCATAGATCGCTCTTTATCAATAATTAAAAAACCAGGTGACTCAATCACTTTTTATCCCATTTTCTTTAAGCTCAGATTTAAATAGCCTAGAATAAAATTGTCCCTTACTCAAGAGACTCTCATGTGAGCCGGACTCTACAATATTGCCGTTATCTAACACAAATATATTATCACTGGCCTCAATTGTTGAAAGCCGATGTGCTACAACCAAGGTCGTGCACTTTTCTGAAAGAACCGCCAAAGACTTTTGGATCAGCTTCTCTGATTGATTATCTAAAGCAGACGTTGGCTCATCCAAGAGTAATAATGGGCTATCTCTCAAAAATGCTCTTGCTATTGCAATTCTTTGCCTTTGTCCTCCAGAAAGAGCAGAACCTCTAGGGCCTACTTTAGAGTTTAAACCCTTTTTCATATTGTCAGCGAATTCATCAACATATGCCATTCTTGCTGCATGCTTTATTGCAGCTTCAGAAGCATCTTGTTTCCCAAACCTAATATTCTCTAAAATTGTTTCATCAAAAATCATGCCGTCTTGCCGAACAACAGAGATAAATGACCTTAATTGGAACAAATCAATTTTTTTGATATCAGTTCCATTTATTAAAATACTGCCTTCATCTGGGTCGATGATCCTTGTTATTAGGTTAAACAAAGTAGTTTTACCACTGCCTGAGATGCCTACAAAAGCAGCGGTAGTTCCGGGAGTAACAGCGAAATTTATATTTTGAACCGCTTTGATTTTATCATAAGAGAAAGATACTTGCTTAAATTCCAATCCAATATCTCTATTTATAAATTGTTTAGGAATTGATGACCTTGAACTGGTTATACTAGGCTTTGTTTCAAATATATTTTTAACTCTTTCCAAGCTTGCCATAGCCACCTGAAGGTTGCCTGAAACATTACTCAATCGCCTTAGAGGTTCAAAGATAAGTGCCATGGCAGTAAAGAAGCTCATAAACTCCCCTATCGTTTTTGTTCCAGAAACTATATCAATAGCTCCAAAAACCATTACAGCCAAAAAGCCTATTGCTGCAATTATATCAATCAATGCTGGTATACCTGCCATCCCTGACTCGAGCTTGAACCGGATTTTATGTGTCAAATTTAGAATAGAAAAAAATCTTTCTCGCTCAGTATTCTCAGCTTGATTTAATTTTATATCACTAACACCATGGAATATTTCATCAAGCCTTACATTTGCTTTAGTCTCAAAATCTCTGTTTTCTCCGGCTTTTACTCTTACCCATTTCTGCAGGAAAACTATTGGCAGAACTAAAATTGGAGTTCCTAAAAATGCTATTATGGACCATTTCCAATCAATGAAGAAAACTACTAATATTAATGAAATCAGTGAGAATCCGTCTCTTCCCACAGTCATGAAAGCTTCTCCGACCGAGTCAGAGAGTGCTTTACTATCTGCTCTAACCCTATCCATTAGCTTGCCAGGTGGGTTGGTTTTATGAAAGCTTAAATCAAGATTGACTAGATGAATAACCATCTCGTCTTGTAATTTCTTGATTATTTTTTGAGCCACGTTAATGGTAATAAGCCTATGAGCAAAACCAGCTATAGCCCTTACTGAGAATATAGAAAAAACTATGGCTCCAACCAAGAATATATTTTTTGTCTCTTGAGAGACTAAAACATCATCAAAAAGAAATTTTATAGAATAAGACAATAAGCCTAACATTGAGCCTTCTAAAGACATAAAAATAAGGGCACAAAAAAGAAATATAAAATGCTCTTTTACGAAAAATTTCCAAAACCAACCGACATTAGATTTGTTATTTAATTTTTCTTTAAGCATTATAGTAACTATCTTGGAATTTTAAAAAAACGCGAGTTCTTTCTAAAGTTTTTGTACATAAGTGTTAAATTTTCTATGTCGTAATCTCTTTCAATCCAGTCTAGGAACTCAATACCTTTTTCTTCATTGGCAATTCTGAATTGCATAAGCATAAAATCTAGTATCCCTGCTGTCCAACCACCCAGATGTAAATAACGAAACGACAATTGTTTTTGAGCTTCTGGGATAGAGGAATTTAAAACTAGTAGAAAGTAAAGAGCAGAACCAAGCCCTGCTCGATCTGAACCAGATTTACAGTGCATTAGAAAAGGAGGCTTAA
>CACFNV010000044.1 GCA_902567635.1 uncultured Alphaproteobacteria bacterium | reverse complement strand
TAATTGAACAATAAATAAAAACCTATAACAAGCTTTGCAATATTCTTTGGAAAATTATTTAAGATATTTAACTTCACTCTCAGAAAAAATTGTGCTTGTAAGTTTTTCGATTAGCATTACTACTTAATTTGTTAGTCATAAGACAATAAATGTGAGCCATCTTAGTTAAGGATGATTAATTTGCAAGAGGATTTAGACCAAATATCCATATATAGTAAGCTCGTGTCTCATTCGGGTCCTTGCTTGGTAGATAGTTCAGGAAATGTTCTTGGATACTCTCAAATGAAAGATATTTGCTCAACATTTGGGAACCAACTGTCAAATATGGAGATAGCAAGCAATAGTGTTTTCGGAATCGTATTACCAAATGGGATTAATATGGCTAAGTGCTTTTTATCATTAGCTAATTATGTAATAGCGGCTCCTCTTAATCCAGATTACACTGAAGAGGAATTCATTTTTTACTTAACAGATCTTGAGTGTAAATATGTTGTTACAGATGAAACTGTCTCCAATGATCTCAAAAATGCAGCTAGGAAAACAAATACAATGTTGCTTTTCATAGAAACGGGTGACAGAGATAACTTATTAAAACTTAAATCTATAGATACAAAGAAAAATATATCCAATAAACCAAATTTAAATAATGACCAGTGTTTGATACTTCATACATCTGGGACCACCTCGAAACCTAAACAAGTTCAGCTTTCCACCAAAAATATTTTATCATCTGCTTCAAACATTGCAAATATACTCGCTTTATCTAAAGAAGACAGAGGGCTAAATATTATGCCCTTGTTTCACATACATGGACTGATAGCGTCATTGCTATCATCAGTCTTTTCTGGAGGTTGCTTAGTATGCACTGAAGGTTTTAATGCATTAGCTTTTTTTTCCCAAATCAAGACTTTTAATCCAACTTGGATCACCGCAGTGCCCACAATGTATCAAGCGATATTAGGCAGATCATCAAGAAACAGCCCCATAATAAAAAGTTCTAAAATAAGACTTTTAAGATCGTCATCTGCTGCGATGCCCGTTAAAACTATTGAGGAACTGGAGTCCGTTTTTGAGTGTCCCGTAATAGAGGCATATGGCATGACTGAAGCATCCCATCAGATGGCATCTAACACCTTAAATGGAAAAAGAAAGTCAGGTTCTGTAGGTAAAGCTGCAGGCCCTAGAATTGCACTTTTAAAAGATAGCAAAGTTTACACAGAAAGTGGAATAGAAGGAGAAATAGTAATAAAAGGTGAAAATGTTACCAATAGTTATAGAAATAATGACCTCGCTAACAAAGAGAGTTTTTTTGACGGATGGTTCAGAACCGGTGACTTAGGGACATTCGATAACGAGGGCTTTTTGTTTATATCAGGGCGTATAAAAGAGGTTATAAATAAAGGTGGTGAGAAAATTTCTCCAAAGGAAATTGATGAGGCGTTAATGAAACATCCAGCAATATTTCAGGCAGTCTCTTTCTCTATAACTCACGAGAAGCTAGGAGAGGATGTTGGGGCTGCTATTGTTTTAAAGGAGCCTGAATCGGTTTCTAAAGAAGAATTACAACTTCATCTGAAAAAATTTATTTCAAACTTTAAAATCCCTAAAACCATTTTGTTTTTAAATGAGATTCCTAAGGGAAATACAGGGAAGATCCAGCGAATAGGCTTAGCTAAAAAGTTGGGTATTGAAAAATGAAATTTTGTATTTTTGGTGGCGGCTCAATAGGTGGACTTTTAGCTGTAGGCTTCAAGAAAATTGGAATTGAAGTAACTGTTGTTGCCAGAGGAACCCATATGGAGGCAATTCAAAAGGATGGCCTAACTATTATCAAACCAGATGGGAAAGAGGAAACCTATCAACTTAAATGCACTGATGACACTAACTCACTGGGCGGACAAGATTTTGTATTTTTGACAATAAAATCCCCAGCTCTTCTACCTAGCTTGGATAAAATAAGCCCTTTAGTTGGAAAGACTACTACGGTCATTACGTGCATGAATGGTATCCCTCATTGGTATTTTCACAAAATAGGAAATAAGTTCGAAAACACAAAAATTAAAAGCCTAGACCCAGAAAATATTATTGATAAAGTGATTGCTCCCGAAAACATAGTAGGGTCAGTTGTATATCCAGCAAGCAATATAGTTGAACCTGGTATTATTAAACATGTAAATGGTAATAGATTTAGCCTTGGTGAACCTAGTGGTTTTAATACTGAAAGATTAACTTATCTATCAAACACTCTAAAAAAAGCAGGCTTCAAGGCTCCAATACAAAAAAATATTAGAGATGAAATTTGGCTTAAGCTAATTGGAAATCTGAGTTTCAATCCTATTTCAGCTTTAACGGGAGCTACATTAGAAGAAATTTGTAATAACGAAGGTACTGAAAGAATAGTAAGAGAAATGATGTCGGAAGCTAAGATCATAGCTGAGAAATTAGGAGCAAAAATATCTATTTCTTTAGATAAACGAATTGACGGTGCAAGAAAGGTGGGAGCACATAAAACTTCTATGCTTCAAGATATAGAATCAAGAAAACCCATTGAAATTGACTCAATTTTATTTGCGGTAAGAGAACTAGGTGTGCTTACTGAGGTTAATACTCCTCAAATAGATACAATATTAAGCCTTATATCTCAAAAAGCTCGATTATTGAACTGTCTTTGAAAGTGAATTTTAAACTTTACTTTATTTTCTCGAGTGCTATCGATTTTTTAAGTATTTAAATAGAACTTAAGAATTGAGATCAAAAAAGACAATTATGCATCCCAGACCTCACCTATTTACCTTATCAACACTTGCAGGGATGTATATCCTAACACAGGTAATAATTGTGCCAGCCCTGCCTGATCTTCAATCTCATTTCAAAACAGACTATAAAACAATACAATTTACAATCTCTGGATACCTTTTAGCCGTTGCACTAGTAAACTTTGTAGCGGGACCATTATCAGACCGGTACGGTAGAAGGACAATAATGCTTGTATTCTTTTTTGTATTCATGGTGGGCTCGGTTGGATGTTTTCTTTCTGAAACTCTACCATTATTTCTATTTTTTAGAACTTTACAGGCTTCTTCAGCCGCTGGTTTAGTTTTATCTAGAGCAATAATTGGAGATATTTCCTCCGAAAAAGAAACGGTAAAGATGTTAGGTTTATTGTCAATTGCTATGGGAATAGCACCCTCCTTAGCCCCTTTGGCAGGTGGTATTATTAATGATTTTTTTGGGGCAAAACAAATCTTCCTATTTTTATCAATGGTAAGTATTTTCCTACTCTTCGTCATTTTTTACGATCTCAAAGAAACTAACTTCAAACAAAGTAAAGATATTTTTTCGCAGATAAAAAATTACCCTATCTTATTGAAGTCATTTAACTTTTGGCTGCCAACTGTTACGTTTTCTTTGAGTTTCTCAATCTTTGGTGTTTTCTTTATTGGCGGACCTTTTATTGCATCAAAAATTTTTAATCTCACTCCAACGGTAACCGGCTTTTGTTTAGCCTGCCCCTCTTTGGGATATATCTTAGGAAATGTCTTAGTAAGCAGAATTGCAAATATTGCTTCGACAAAAAGATTAATGTTATGGGGAAGCCTACTTCTGACTTCTGGACCTATATTATCACTAATATTTTGTCTTTCATTTTTTCACCCATTAAGTTTTTTTTTACCGGTATTACTTATGACTTTCGGTGCGGGTATTATATGGCCGGCTTCAAATGCTGAAATAGTTAAAGCAGTTCCCTCACTTGCTGGTAGCGCGTCAGGTCTTGGTTCAGCAATAATGACGTTGACCTCATCACTAGCAGCAGCTACGACAGGGTTTTTTATTGAATCTCTTAATCCAGTTTTATTTCTATGCTGCTTTTTAATAGGTATTGGGGTAATAACAATTGTATCCACATTATTGGTAAAAACAAATAAGGATCATTTTTGATAGTTAGGATCTTTATCAAGTGTCTTCTGAAGTTCCCGAGGCATATACTTTTCATCATGTTTTGCTAACACTTCGTCAGCTGCAAATAGCTTTCCATTAAATCTGCCCTTAACTATAACGCCTCTACCTTCAGCAAAAAGGTCCGGTAACACTCCAATGTAGATCACTTTCACCTCATTTTTATTGTCAGTTATTATAAATTCGTTTTCAATTCCATTCATTATATGGGTTTCTTCTTTTACTAAACCCCCTACTCTTAATTTAAGATTTTTATCAAGATCTTCTGCAATTAGCTGAGACGGGGACTTGTAAAATTCAATGCCTTCTCTGAAGGCAAATAATATAATTGATGTAATTATTAAAAGGCTGAGCAAACCAGCAATCATCAAATAAATGCGAATTTTTTTTTTAGGTGAAGTTTTCATTTAAGGAAAAATTGGACTTTCCAGAAGGCCTGCCGTCTCATCAATCCCGAAAGAAATATTAGCGTTTTGGATTGCCTGCCCAGATGAACCTTTAACGAGGTTGTCTATTGCTGAGAACAAAATACATCTTTTAGAGTTATTATCCTCAACCACCCCTATGTGGCAATAATTAGAACCTCTAACGTGATGTGTTGCTGGAATATTTCCAATTGGCAAAACGATCACAAAAGCTTCATTCCTGTAATAATCATTTAATGCTTCGTGAATAGAATTTGCGTTGTAATCAAGAGGAATAGAAACAATTATTCCTCTGTTTTGAGGTAATAGGTGGGGAATTAGGGTCACATCGATTTTTTTACTTTGAACTTTTGAAAATTCCTGATTCAATTCTGCTATATGCCTATGCGTACCAACATTATAAGGCTTGGTGCCTTCGGAAACTTCTGAATGTATAATATTGTCTTTAGCTACCCTTCCAGCACCGGAAACACCCGCCCCTAAGCTAATGGTTACATGACTAATATCTATAATTTTTCTCTTTAGGAGAGGAAGTAAAGGAAACAAAGAGGCAGCTGCGTTACAGCCAGTGCAAGCAATTATTTTAGCTTTTTCTATTTCTGTTCTATAGAACTCACTTAATCCGTAAACAGCGTGTTTCTGAAGTTCTTTAGCTATATGCTCTGTTTTGTACCATTTCTCATATGCATTCGTATCACTTAACCTAAAATCTGCTGACAGATCTATGATTTTTATTCCAGAAGGGATTTTCTTTATAATTTCCTGAGAAGTAGCATGAGGTAGAGCGCAGAAGATAAGTTTGGCTTTGGAAAAATCAAGATCTTCAAAATTGATAAATGTTGTAAGATTAAGATGACGAAGATGAGGAAACACTTCTTCAACCTTTTTGCCTGCGCTCCTATTTGCCACTATTTCCATTAATTTAAAATTTGGGTGACTTGATATTAGCCTTATCAGTTCACCGCCGGTGTAACCACTACCTCCAATAAGTGATACAGGTATAGATTCTAAATACTCTGGTTCCATTAAAAGTAAACTACCCTAAATATAAACCTTCTTCAAATGTTTGGTTGGGATCATTAGACAACGAATATGTCTTTCTGCGTAAAAAATCCATCATTCCATCAAGATCATGGCTATACCTCTCAAAAATAGCTGACTCTAATCCTATGCCAACAGCTATATCAACTCTGTTATCAACCTTTCTACCAAATTCTCTTATTAGTAGAGCCATTCTTAAATTATAATTAAGATGGCTGGCTATCTGAAACAACCTGCTATTTGATCCTTTAAAAAAAACAGGAACCACAGTAGCTTTAGACTTTAAAATTAGTTTAGAGGTGAATCTTTTCCAATGGGGATCAGCGGCCTTGCCAAAAAGTTTGGCAGAAGTAGCTACTGTGCCTCCCGGAAAGATCCCAACTATCCCTCCTTTTTTTAAGTACTTAATTGCTTCATTACGGGTATTTAGGTTTTGAATATTACCTTCGCGATTTTCTTCAAAACTTATTGGTAAAATCACGTCATCTAGATCTCTTGCCTTTCTAAAAACCCTATTAGCTATTATTTTGAATTCTTTTCGGGCATGCGACAGCACATACCCCATTATTAAGCCATCTAAGATCCCAAATGGGTGATTAGAAACAAGGACAACAGGCCCTTTTTTTGGAATATTTTTCAGATCTCCATGAGTAACATTAACCTTAAGGTTATATCTTTCAATGATTACATCCCAGAAGTTTCGCCCTTTCTCTACTTCTTTATCATAATCTTTTGCTCTTTTTATTAACCCAATTCTTCCAGTCATATTTTCTATCGATCTAATTATTATTCGACCGGCAGGACCTCTGGCAGAACTCGAGTATGATATATCTCTTGCAACGTGATTTTTCATTAGCTACATAAATAATTGTATTTTTCTTTTTGTAAACAATTTTGGCCAACCAAAATTACATTAAATTAATCGAGTTTATTTTTTCAAAAAACCTAATACAATATATCAAAGATATTTTTATGAAGGATTATTAAAATGCAACTTGAAAAAAAGACGGCAATAGTTACTGGTGGCGGTTCTGGGTTTGGGGCAGGAATTGCCGATCTCTTTAGCAAAAATGGAGCAACAGTTATAGTTGCTGATATAAATATTGAAAGCGCTAAAAAGGTTGCCAGCGATGTTGGAGGTATTCCGGTTCAAGTGGATGTGTCAGATGCCGAAAGCGTAAAAGCTATGAAAACGTCCTTAATAAAAGAAAATGAAAAAATTGATATTTTGATAAATAATGCCGGTACAACACATCTTCCGGCACCTATGGAAACAATTTCAGAAAGAGAGTTTGATAAAGTTTTCGATGTAAACTGTAAATCAGTTTATCTAATGGCTAGAGAATTTGTGCCACACTTTAAGCAAAACAAAAGTGGAGTAATTTTAAATGTCGCTTCAACGGCAGGAGTTTCTCCTAGACCTAATCTAAATTGGTATAACGCATCTAAGGGATGGATGATCCTAGCAAGCAAGACCATGGCTGTGGAATTGGCCCCTTTTGGAATTCGTGTTAATGTTATAAATCCAGTAGCCGGTGAAACACCTTTACTCAAATCCTTTTTAGGGGAAGATACACCTGAAATGAGAGCTAAGTTTTTATCAACTATACCTTTGGGAAGATTCTCTTTGCCGGCAGATATAGCAGCAGCAGCTATGTTTTTATGTTCAGATTCAGCAAGCATGATAACTGGCACGAGCTTAGAAATAGATGGCGGTAGAACAATATAAATAAGTTTATGACAGAAATTCAATACTTAACAGGTGAACGAAATTCTTTAGCCGATGTTGATGGATTTTTAGTAGGTAACTCACATGATGAAACACTTAAGTCAGGTGTTACCGTAGTATATAATGAAAAACCGTTCACAGCTGCCTTTCATGTAATGGGAGGAGCTCCTGGAACTAGAGAAACGGAGTTGCTTGCCCCTGATAAATTGGTAAAGAAGGTTGATGCACTTGTTTTGTCTGGTGGCTCTGCATTCGGTCTAGATGCCGCAAGTGGTGTAGTAGACCGCTTAAAGGAGATCAATCGGGGTTACAGTGCAGGTGATATATTAGTTCCCATAGTTCCTGGCGCAATACTCTTTGATTTAAAAAATGGAGGCAAAAAGAATTGGAAAATTAATCCTTATAAGGAGCTCGGTAGATCCGCATTTAATAATATTAAAAAAAATTTTAATATTGGCTCATTTGGCGCTGGGTGTGGTGCTACCACAGCAGATTTAAAAGGAGGACTAGGAACAAGTTCTTTGGTTTTTAAAGAAAAATTTGTAGTTGGTGCATTGGTCGCTGTGAACTCAGTGGGTTCCACTTGTTTTCCAGGGACAAATATTCTTTACTCAGACTATTATGTTCAAGAGGATCTAGATAAGTCTTTGAAAAAAAACATCAATACAATGGGACCCACTAAAAACTTGGCTCATGGATCGACTACGCTGGGAATAATATGTACAAATATAGACTTTGACTCTAGTGACTTAACTAGGTTAGCTACTTCTTCCCATGCTGGTATAGCAAGAGCAGTACAACCAAGTCATACCCCATTTGATGGGGATATTATTTTTTCTGCTTCCTCAGGAGAATTTAAAGTTGACAATAAGGATGAAGATCTGATGCTAGCATGCCACTTAGGTGCTGTTTGTATAGCAAAAGCAATTGGGAACGCTGTTAAGAATGCAGAAAAAAGAGACCACGATATATTAAAAGTTTGGCGAGATTTTGATGGAAAAAAACTTATATAGTCATAGTATTTATCATGAGATCATCTGAAATATTATTTGCAATTATCTGCATTATATTATTGGGAGTTGGAAGTTACTTCATGCTACCTAGTATTATGAAAGAGTTCAGCCCTGAAGAAATTATCAGAGTAAGGGTTACCTTAGAAAATAAATGCACTTTAACTGATGATGCTTTTGTTGTGCTAGACGAAGAGAAAAATATAAAGACACCTTTTTATGGTAAAGTAGCTGTCCTATATACTAGGAAGGATGCACCTTTAAGGCTTTGGATGTCACCAAATTTTCCTGAATATAGGTATGATGGAGAAATACAAAGAGCGGAAGAAAATATGGTTATGATATCGGATTGCGATCGAAACCCACGCATGGATACCATATTTAAATCTATGAGAGACCAATTCTCGTCGGAAAAAAAGTGACCAAAAGAATTAAAATTTAAGTATGTAAGATTTTAAACTCTCGTTTTAATTTAGCTGATTTTATCAAGTACATCCTTAAATTTAGAAATAGTTCGATCAGCATTCTGCAGTTTATCAAGCCCGAAAAGACCCAATCTAAAAGTCTTGAAATCCTTACCCTCACCACATTCTAATGGGACCCCTGCTGCAATCTGCAAACCATTTTCAGCAAAAATTTTACCATTTTGAAAGTTTTCATCTTCAGTGTAACTTACAATCACACTTGATGCTTTGAACCCCTCAGCTGCAACGCTCTTAAAACCTTTACTCTCAAGCAATGACCTAATTTCTTTTCCAATATACACTTGTTTGTCTGTTGCATTTTTGAAGCCAAAATTTTTGGTTTCTAAGACTGTTTTTTCAAACTTTACAAGGGCATCTGTTGGCATTGTTGTGTGATATGCGTGACCATTATCTTCATAAGCTTTCATAATATCAAACCATTTCTTCAAATCACAGCTAAAACTAGAGCTCTCAGTTTCTTGCATTCGGTTGACTGCTCTCTCACTGAATAAAACAACACCTGCGCAAGGCGATGCAGACCATCCCTTTTGAGGGGCGCTGAGTAAAACATCAACCCCTGTTGACGCCATATCTACCCATGTAGCACCTGATGCCACACAATCTAGAACAAATATTCCTCCGTACTCATGACAAGCGTTCGAGATAGCTTTGAGATAATCATCAGGAATTATAATACCAGCAGACGTTTCAACATGAGGAGCAAATACTACCGATGGTTTCTTACTAGCTATTGTTTTTACAATCTCATCTAAAGGTGCAGGCTTAAAAGGTGCTTGAATATTATCAAATGTTTGTGAGGCTTGCAAAACAGTAATATCAGACGCAATTTTTCCCTTTTCAAGAATTTGATTCCATCTAAAGCTAAACCAACCGTTCCTTACTACTAAGACTGTTTGGTCATTTGCAAATTGTCTGGCTATTGCTTCCATTCCAAAAGTACCCCCTCCAGGGACTAGTGCAACATCATTTGCTTTATAAACATCTTTAAGGTTTGAAGAAAGACTCTTCATAACATCTTGAAAATTCTTTGACATATGATTTAGTGAGCGGTCAGTAAAAACCACCGAGTACTCAAATAAACCTTTGGGATCTATATTATCTAAAAGTGCCAATTTAACTCCTATTTTTTAAGTAAATATATTCGTAGGATCACATCATTATATTCTAAATGTAAAGCAATAAACAAGAGATCAATACGTAAACCATAAAAAATTATCTCTAATAAAAGCTTATTTTTATATTGATATTATTCCAGCTTATTATTAATTGTCTTATCGTTATACTATTCTTTCTCCTTTTTCGCTTTTTTTTCGCTATACCATTCTTTAAATAAACTCTCTGACCTCGCTATTTCGGACTTGGTCTGCACATAAAGCGTAGTGATAACAATGTCATATATCACTGAAATCTCCTCCGCGGCCTTTACCCCCAGCAAAGCGCGCAGCGCCCTTTACACCTTTAGTAACTTCACCCTTGCTCCCCTTCCATTCATTACGCATAGCATCCTGTAGCGACAATCCATGTTGAGTCAGGGCTGATTTACGATCTGCTAGCATACAACTTTGAGGAAAACGGGCGATGTCATGCGCAAGTGCCTCAGCCTTTTCTCGTGACTTTGCCTCGGGCACAACATATTCACAAAGACCAATTTGCAAGGCTTCCTCCGCATCAACGCGACGACCAGTCAGGATAAGGTCCAATGCCCGACCTTCACCAACCAGTCGTGGTAAACGCACGGTACCTCCATCGATTAGCGGAATCCCCCAGCGACGGCAGTAAACCCCCATGAAAGCGGTCTCTTCCATGACTCGAATATCACACCAAAGTGCTAATTCCATACCACCAGCTACTGCTGGTCCTGAAACGGCAGCAATCACCGGTTTGGAAAGTTCTAGTCGGCTTGGACCCATTGGAGCCATCGGTGGTTGGCCCTTATTAGGAAATTCAAATACATCGAGTGCTTCTGCTCCTGACAGCATAGCCGCGTGCTTTAAATCCCACCCAGCGCAGAAAGCGCCACCTTCTCCCCAAAAAACCGCAACTTTGGCTTGAGAATCATGGTCAAAGTATTTAAAGGCTTGGTACAATTCCTCAGCGCTCTTTGGATCCATAGCATTTCTGCTGTTAGGTCTGGAATGAATCACAGTCCAAACTCCATCATTCTTGTCAATTCTAACACTCACAATTTTCTCCAAAATAAATATTATCAATCTATTTTGATAAAACATGATCCTAATGCAAGTATGAAATATCGAGATGGAGTTAAAAACACCTGTTAACTATATTTGTAGCAAGTGGTTGACTAAACAGCACATTCTTCTTGGCAAAAAAACGATAGCTCGAAGTCAAGAAAAAGTGTTATAGACTCGGTTTAAAGAATAAAAGCTTATAGACTTTATTCTTTAGTAGAAAAATCATCGCTTAGACAATTACAACGACTGTGAGTAATTTTTTTGATAAGTTTTTTTGGGAACACTAAAATTATGTGTCTCACTTGTGAATGGAGTTTAATCATCTATTAGCAGCCTCTGGTATAGTGGTACTTGAATGCTTTTGTATTGTTGAATAAAAGTTTCTCATCAAACTTAAAACCCAATTTTTCAAGAATTCGGATAGAACCATAATTCTGCTCTGCCGTTAGTCCAACTACTTTCTCTAATCCTAATTCAGAAAAACCATAATTTAGTACTGTCTTGGCAGCTTCAAAACCCAACCCTGTGCCCCAACTATCCTTCGAATAGCGGTAACCGAAATCAATTCCATAACTTTCCTTTAAAAAGCCACACATACCAATAAGATTTCTTTTTTCTTTTAATCGAACTGCATATCTTCCGTAGCCATTTGTCTGATACTGTCTAATATTCATTTTTACATATTTACTTGCTTCTTCAAAGGAAAGTACTTTTCCATCAACAAAGCGTCTGACATCGGCATCACTCTCTATTTTAGCCCAATCAGAAATATCACTGGTATTAAAGTATTCGATTATTAGACGATTTGTTTCTAGTAGCATAAAAGCAAAGCCCTATATAGGTTTACTGATGTTTAATTTTTTTTGACTCTTAAAATAAGATGTTACTAATAAAAAAAGTAATTAATCAAAGACTAGGGTATTATTTTATAACGATTTTATTAAAATCTGTAGCGTTAAAAAAATCAGCGCTTAGAGAATTGGAATGACCTTCTTGCTTTTGGTTTTCCGTACT
>CACFNV010000043.1 GCA_902567635.1 uncultured Alphaproteobacteria bacterium | reverse complement strand
ATTATTTTTTTGTTTATACCAATCGTAAGCTCCTACTCCCAAGAATCTGGCCAAAAAAATAGATCCGCTTTGAAATTGAAGGCAGAAAGAGCTACCCTTAACAAAGAAAGTGGTATTTTAAAATTTTCTGGTAATGTAGAAATACTTTTTAAAGAATATAAAATTGAATCTGATTTCCTTAAAGCGACCCAAAATAAAAATAAAAAACAAATCAGGTTAATTGAAGCGAGTGGAAATGTTTTTTTGACTAATAATAAGGATATTAATGCTTCAAGTGACGCCTTAACCTTCAATGTTAAAGATCAATTTATTCTAATACAAGGAAATGTTGAGTTTGTGCAAGGGGATTCAGTTATAAAGGGGAAAAGAGTTCATATAGATTTATTAACCGAAAATATAGAGTTTGATGGTAGTATAAGTTCATATATTGTAAATTAGAGGTATTTTTTATGGTAGTTCCATATTTGACAATTGATAATTCAAAAACCGATAACAAAGGTCTCGTTGTAGAAGGCTTAAGGAAAGTCTATAAATCAAAGATAGTTTTAATGGATTTTAGCATATCTCTAAAAAAGGGAGAGGTTGTTAGCCTTTTAGGGCCAAATGGCTCTGGAAAAACTACCGCTTTTAATATTATTGCAGGGATTTCAAAGTCCGATGGCGGTACAGTCAAACTAGATGGATACGATATTTCTAACCTTCCAATGTACCGGCGATCTATATCTGGTTTGGGTTATCTGCCGCAAGAGTCATCAATATTTAAGGGACTAACTGTAGAGAAAAACATTCAAGCGATACTGGAGTTAAAGATTAAAGATAAAAGGGACAGAAGAAGAAAGCTGGAAGAGTTGCTTGGAGACTTTTCAATTACGCACCTACGTCAAGCAAAAGCAAATAATTTATCAGGGGGTGAGAGAAGAAGAGTTGAAATTGCTAGATGTCTGGCCAGTCAACCAAATTATATTTTGCTGGATGAACCTTTTGCTGGAGTTGACCCCATAGCAATTGACGACATTAGATCCTTAGTATCTCAGCTTAAAACGAGAAATATCGGTATTTTTATAACTGATCACAATGTCTGGGAAACTTTAAAGATAGTTGACAAAGTATACATTATTCATGAAGGAAAAATAATAAAACAAGGAGATCCTGATTTTGTCATCAATGATCCTAGCGTAAGACGTGTTTATCTTGGTGAAAAATTCACTTTATGATTTCTCAATTATATGTAGAAATAATTGTTTTTTTGTTATAATATGAAATCCATTTTAGGGGGCATTTAATATGAATATGGATGATTTGATATCCAAGGACTCTATCAAGTTAAACGTAAAAACACTTAGTAAAAAGCGCCTTTTGCAAGATATATCAAATTTAGCTCAAGAATTCTTAAGTGTTGCTGGTTCGGAATTATATTCGTCCCTGCAGAATAGAGAAATTCTCGGGCCAACTGGAATTGGGAACGGCGTTGCAATTCCTCATGTAAAAATAAGAGGAATAAATAAGCTAACAGGTTTTTTTCTGATTTTGGAAAAAGCCATTGATTTTGAATCGGCAGACAATCAACCTGTAGATTTAGTTTTTGTGCTTCTCGCTCCCGAAAACAATAATGGAAGTGACCACCTGAAAGCTTTAGCGATGATTTCAAGGTGCTTCAAAGATAAAAACACTCGGTCTAAACTGCGCCTTACCAAAAATATTGAGTCAGTGTATGCAATTTTGACAGAAAAGGAAGACTCAAAAGCTGCTTGAAGCCAAAATCTTCTCTACTATTTTTACATCAGAAAAGTTATTTACTTCCCAAAATCCTTGTTTTTGCCTTCTTACAGGAACGCATTTTATTGCTAAATCATTTTCTAAAAAACGTAGCTGCTCTAAACCCTCAATACTTTCTAACCTACCTTCCCCAAAACTAGAGTATCTCTCCAATGCATTTGGCCGATAGGCGTATAACCCAATATGGAAATAATAACTTTTGGGTTTAAAATTATTATCTGGTGTCTTTATAGGAATAAAGCTTTTTGAAAAATACAAGGCATCAAAATTTTTCTTAAATACAACTGAAGTTGACCCCACTATATCAGCATTTCTGTCTTTTTTTATCTGCCTAAGTAAAGTTTTATTTACTTCCAGAACGGGTGTGGCTATTCCTACGGCTTTATCATTCATTGAGTTTATGACACTGTAAACATATTCTCTATGTATAAGAGGAGAATCGCCCTGGAAATTTATTACTACATCATAATCTTCTTTTAAACTTCTTACCGTTTCTCCTACTCTCTCCGTTCCATTCTTACATGATTTTGAAGTCATAGCTACGTCTGCGCCAAATCGTTTACATTCTTTTTCGAATTAGGCCTAAGTCACCATGATTTGCATCTGTAGGATGAAGAAAAACTGCTGGCGATCCAATCGAAGAGAAAGTGGAACTTAATTTTCTGCATATATGCCCTGATTTTCCTACTCCACAAAAAATAATTTTTCCTTTGTTTCCAGAAATTATGCGAGCTATCTGTGGAAAATTATCAGGAAGATTTTGACTTTGTTTTTTAATAAATTCATATGAAGCCAAAAGTGTTTTTCTAGCTGATTTTATGATTTCTTTATCAGTCATTTCAAATTTTTTGTGGCTTTTAGTGAGAAAATATATCCTGATCTTCCCATCCTGAACAATCTAACTTACATCGAGTTGGCAAAAACTCACATGTTCTCTTGAAAATGTCAAATCTGTCTTCTCGAACCAATATATTGTTCAGGTGGTTTCTTATCCGATGCAAATATATAACGTCAGCGGCGGCGTATGCAATTTGGTCTTCACTTAAATTTTCTTTTCCCCAGTAAGAGGATTGCTGATCTTTTGAGATATCAATTTCTAAAGCTTCTTTCACCAAAGCCTTTAGGCCGTGGTTTTGAGAGTATGTTCGCGCAATTTTTGAAGCTATTTTAGTACAATATATTGACCGGGTCATTACGTTTAATGTCCTATACAAAGCGCCGACATCAAAACGAGCAAAGTGAAAAATTTTAAGTATATTTTTATCTTCTAGTATACTTGAAAGATTAGGGGCCTCTGTTTGCTTCTTTTCAATTTGCAGGATAAATACGTTTCCGTTTTTATCCGCAATCTGAATTAAACATAGCCTATCGCGATTGGATTTCAGTCCCATTGTCTCCGTATCAATTGCTATTTCCTTACCCAAATCTAAATTTGAAGGAAGGTCTTGCATATATATTTTAGTGTTCATTTTTATTTATGTTTTATTTTTTTTGAGCCTTATATGTATATACTATAATTTATTTTGTAAATTTTTAATGTTAAATTTTTTATTGTTTTACTTTATCTTGGAGACAAGTAATTTCTTTTTATATAATTTAGAGGATTGAATGATAACAATATTTGGTGGCTCTGGTTTTCTAGGTAGGTATATAGTGCATCAACTCGGAAACTTAGGTTTTAAAATTAGAGTAGTAGTAAGAAAACCTAATAATGCCATTTTTCTAAAGGTTTATGGAAAGGTAGGGCAAATAGAGATAGTTAGAGGGGACATATCAAATAGTGGATCTCTAAGGGAGCTTATTGGTAAGGCTGAAATTGTGATAAATTGTGTTGCGATTTTTTATGAAACTAATGATCAAAAATTCAAAAATGTTCATGTAAACGCAGCATGTGAGATTGCAGAAACATCTAAGTTGCTGGGTGTTAAACAGCTAATACATATATCTTCGCTGGGAGCAAATAGTGGCTCTAAAAGCGCTTTATTGAAAACAAAGGGAGAAGGAGAAAAGAGAGTATTGAGCACTTTTCCAAGTGCAAATATAATTAGGCCATCATTAATTTTTGGGCCAGAAGATGATTTTTTCAATAGGTTTGCGGGCATGGCGTTAATAAGCCCAGTGCTGCCTTCAGTAGGCTCAGCAACAAAATTTCAACCAGTATTTGTAAATGATGTTGCAAAAGCAGTTACTTTTCTTGTGAAAAATAAATGCGAAAAAAGATACTTGGAATTAGGCGGACAGGAAGTTTTTCTTTTTATCGATTTATTAAAGAAATTGCTTTTTCATTTGAATAGAAAAAGGTTTATCCTTAAGATCCCATTCTTTTTGGCAAAAATTATGGCTTTAGTAAATGACTTTTTAAGATTAATTACTGGAAATATATTCCCAGCCTTTTTGACGGTAGCACAAGTTAATTCTTTCCAGTTTGATAATATTTGTGGTTCTGATGTTGAGAATTTCGAGGACCTGGGAATTGAGCCAAAAGGCTTAGATATTGTTTTACCTACTTATCTCACTCGGTATAGGAAAAAACAAATCAACGAATAAAAGTCAAAATTATAACTGTGCCCAAAAAAATTCGATAAATTACATAAGGTGTGAAAGAGCCAATCTCACCCAACCATAATAAAAATTTTAATGATACAAGGCTCAATAAAAATGAGAATAACCCGGCGGTTAATAAAAGTTTTATATCAAATCCATCAATGTTATTATAAACCTTAAATAATAAATATAGTGCTGAGCAACCGATCGTAGGGATGCTCATTAACAACGAAATAAGTATAGAGTCTTTTCTTGAAAACCTTAAAAGCCTTGCGCCAGTAATAGTAGTGCCTGAGCGACTAGCTCCTGGTATCAAGGCGAAGGACTGAAAGATCCCTATTATTAGTGCGTCAAGTTTTGTTATTTCAGAAATTGATTTTTTTTGTGTTGTTTTGTCAGAAATATATAAAAAAATAGAAAACACGATATTAGCTGTCGCAACTATTATTAACTGTCTAGAAAATTCAATTAACGAAAATGTTTCAATAATTAGAGCAGTAATAATTATAGGTATAGTTGAAATAATTAATGGAAAAATTAGATTTTTACTCTGATTTTGATTATTAAAAAACCCAAATGATTCAACTATCAAGTTTCTCAGTATAAAAATTACTGCTAAAAGACTTCCTAAATGGACCGCTATATCAAAACTTATGTTATTTTTAAAATTGTAAACCAGCTCATTGTATAATAATAGATGAGCAGAAGAAGACACAGGAAGGAATTCAGTAGCACCCTGAATCGCTGATAGAATAAAAACGTGAAAAAAAGCCATAACAATATTTTGTATTAATTCAGGCGACTTATTACAAAATCCTGATAATAATGCAAAATATTTCATTAAAAAAGTAAATTTGGCAAATCACCTTAGAAAAAAATCAAATTTAAAATCAGATAAACTTTCTTTTCTTTTAAGTGAAATTATATTAAAAACGCAATCCGAAGGGAAAACTTGATTGTGACATGAAAATAGCTTCCTCTAAGAGAATGATAATAAATGAATAAAGTAAAAGAAAATAGATCCAAAAACGAAGGCTTGTACGATTCAAGAAATGAGCACGACTCGTGTGGATTGGGTTTTATTGCCAACATAAAAGGAATGAAAAGTCATGACATTATAAAAAAAGGCTTGTTTATTCTTGAAAATCTAGAACATAGGGGAGCAACAGGTGCCGACCCTTTAGTGGGTGATGGCGCGGGTTTGCTAACACAGATTCCTCACGAATTTTTTGTTAAGGCTACAAAGAAAGAGGGTTTCAGTTTACCTGATAATGGAGATTATGGAGTAGGTTTTTTCTTCTTTCCGAAAAATGTAGAAAAAGTTAAAAAAATTGAAGAGTTAATTGAAAAAGAAAGTAAAAAACTAGGAATCAGCATATTGGGATGGCGTACAGTACCTGTTGATAATAGTTGTTTATCTAGAGATCGTGAAATTCTAGAAAGTGAACCAGAGCATATGCAAGCATTTTTCACAAAGCCTAAGGGATTGGATCATGACAACTTTGAAAGAGCTTTGTACGTTTTAAGAAAGTCTGTCACTAACTCTGTGTATAAGTATTTTGATAGTACGGAGATATTTTATGCTGTCTCTTTGTCTTCTCGCACGGTAGTTTATAAGGGTATGTTTCTTGCTGATCAATTAGGTAAATACTACGTTGATCTTCATGATAAGTCTTTCAAGTCTGCTGTCTCGTTAGTCCACCAGAGATTTTCAACAAACACTTTTCCATCATGGCGTTTAGCGCATCCTTACAGAATGGTAGCTCACAATGGTGAGATAAACACAAGCAGAGGCAATGTCAATTGGATGGCAGCAAGACAAGCAACTCTAAAATCAGATTTGTTTGGAGAGCAAATTAGCAACATTTGGCCTATCAACAGAGAAGGGCAGTCAGATACTGCGTCTTTTGATAATGCTTTGGAGCTTCTTGTTCAGGGGGGATACTCGCTTCAGCACGCTATAATGATGTTGATACCAGAGGCATGGTCAGGAAACAAGCTTATGGACAAAAAAAGGAAAGCTTTTTATGAATATCATGCTGCGATGATGGAACCATGGGATGGCCCTGCTGCAATAGCCTTTACTGACGGTATACGCATAGGTGCAACTTTAGACAGAAATGGCCTGAGGCCCGCGAGATATTGCGTCTTAAATGACGATACAGTTATTTTGGGATCTGAGGCGGGCACTTTTCCTGTAGACGAGAAGAAAGTCACCACAAAATGGCGTTTGCAACCAGGTAAAATGCTTCTGATTGATATGGAAAAAGGAAAAATTATTTCAGATGACGAGATAAAATCAGAGCTTAGCGAGAAAAATTCTTATGAAAATAGATTGGCTGATACTCAAATTGTATTAGAGGAACTAAAGGGAGACAAGAGTAGAGCTAAACAATTTCAGGGCACTGATTTATATAATGGTCAAAATGCTTTTGGATATACACAAGAAGACATTAGATTATTGATGACTCCAATGGCTGTAACAGGTCAAGAGGCAATTGGATCTATGGGAACAGATACTCCAATAGCAGCTATGTCTAACAAAACTAAACTCCTTTACAATTATTTTAAGCAAAACTTTGCTCAAGTGACAAACCCACCGATAGACCCTATACGAGAAGAGTCAGTGATGAGTCTTGTTTCATTTATTGGACCAAGGCCAAATCTTTTTGATAAAAAAAATATATCAAAACTCAAGCGTTTAGAGGTCAGACAACCTATTCTAACGAACGAAGACCTACAGAAGATTAGAGAAATTAGTGATCTTGGTGATAATCAATTTGTTTCCAGAGTTTTAGATACAACTTTTGATAAAGATAAGGGTTGGGAGGGTCTCCAATTAGGTTTAGAGGGCCTATGTGAAAAGGCCGAGAAGGTTGTAAAGTCTGGAGATAATATTATTGTACTATCAGATAGGCTTTTTGGAGAAAAAAGAGTTGCAATACCAGCTCTTTTAGCAGTTGCTTCAGTACATCATCATTTAATCAGAAAGGGTTTGAGAACATCTGTTGGTTTAGTTGTTGAGTCTGCTGAACCCAGAGAGGTACATCATTTTGCTGTTCTGGCGGGTTATGGTGCAGAAGCAATTAATCCATATTTAGCATTCGACACGATTCTAGATTTACATTCAAAAAATGCTTTATCTAAGGAGGTTAATGCGTCAGAAGCTATAGAGAGATTTATAAAATCAGTAAACAAGGGTTTGTTGAAAGTTATGTCCAAAATGGGTATTTCAACCTATCAATCTTACTGTGGAGCTCAAATTTTCGATGCTGTAGGATTATCCCAAGTTTTTATTGATAAGTTTTTTAAGGGAACCGCATCTCAAATTCAAGGCATTGGTATTGAAGAAATTGCTAGAGAAACTTTAATAAGACACGAACAAGCATATTCCAACTTGGAAATATTGAAACATACACTAGACGTTGGAGGTGACTATGCGGTTAGAAAAAGAGGAGAAGTTCATGCTTGGAATTCGGATGAGGTTACAAATCTGCAGCATGCTGTTAGAAATAATTCATTTAAACAGTTCAAAGATTACACTAGATCTATAGATGAACAAGATGAGAGATTATTAACCATCAGAGGCTTGTTTCGCTTGAAGACTGCTGAAGAAATTGGCAACAAAAGAGTAAACCTAGATGAAGTAGAGAGTGCAAAAGAAATAGTTAAAAGGTTCGCCACTGGTGCGATGTCGTACGGATCAATATCTGCAGAAGCTCACGAGAACCTTGCAATTGCAATGAATAGGATTGGAGGGAAATCTAACACTGGAGAGGGTGGAGAAGAGGTTCAGAGATTTGAATTATTAAAAAATGGAGACAGTAAAAGGTCAGCTATAAAGCAAGTTGCCTCTGGGCGTTTTGGAGTAACCACTGAATACCTTGTTAATTCAGATATGATTCAAATAAAGATGGCTCAAGGCGCTAAGCCAGGTGAGGGAGGGCAGTTGCCTGGTCATAAGGTTGATGCTGTAATAGCTAAGGTTAGACACTCAACGAGGGGCGTAGGGTTAATATCACCACCACCCCATCATGATATTTATTCCATAGAAGACCTTGCACAATTAATTTTTGATTTAAAAAACGTAAATCCAAAAGCGGACATTTCGGTAAAGCTAGTCTCTGAGGTTGGGGTGGGAACAGTTGCAGCTGGAGTGGCAAAAGCTAAAGCTGATCACGTAACTATTTCAGGAATGGAGGGAGGGACTGGAGCAAGTCCTCTGACTTCGGTTAAACATGCGGGGTCACCTTGGGAAATGGGATTGGCTGAAACCCACCAAACACTTTTGAAGAATAAACTTAGGTCTAGAATTGCCGTCCAGGTTGATGGTGGTTTGAGAACAGGAAGGGATGTAGTTATAGGAGCTTTATTAGGGGCTGATGAGTTTGGCTTTTCTACTGCTCCTCTTATAGCGTCTGGTTGTATTATGATGAGAAAATGTCATTTGAACACCTGCCCTGTAGGGGTTGCAACCCAAGATCCTGTATTGAGAAAGAGATTCACTGGTGAACCTGAACATGTAATAAACTACTTTTTCTTTGTTGCGGAGGAAGTTAGGCAAATAATGGCTGAGCTTGGATTTAAGAAATTTGACGATATGGTAGGCCAGATAAAAGTTTTAGATCAAAAAAGAGTGATTAATCACTGGAAAGCAGTAGGTCTAGATTTTAGTAAACTATTTTTTGATCCTGATATGGGCAAAGAAGTACCTATATACAATTGTGAAAAACAAACTCATCCAATTGACAATGTTCTTGACAGAAAATTAATTAGCTTGTCTCAAGATGCTCTGAAAAACAAAAACAGAGTAAAAATAAAAATGCCTATTAAAAATTTTAATCGGTCGACAGGTGCGATGTTAAGTGGCGAGGTCGCCAGGCTTCATGGTCATACGGGGTTACCTTCAGATACTATAAAGATAAAGTTTACTGGAACGACTGGCCAAGCGTTTGGTGCTTGGGTTACTAAAGGTGTGACTTTAGAAGTTGAAGGAGAAGCCAATGATTATGTTGGTAAAGGCTTGTCAGGGGGTAAGTTAATAGTATACCCACCAAAGCAAGCTATAAATATTGACCCTACTGTTTCAATAATTGCAGGAAATACTATTCTCTATGGAGCAATTGATGGAGAATGTTACTTAAGAGGCGTTTCAGGAGAAAGGTTCGCAGTTAGAAACTCTGGAGCTACGGCTGTCGTCGAAGGGGTAGGTGACCATGGCTGCGAATATATGACAGGTGGGATAGTTGTTGTTTTAGGTAACACGGGTAGAAATTTTGCTGCTGGAATGTCTGGAGGGATTGCTTACGTACTTGATGAAGATGGAACATTTAAAAATAGATGTAATTTGGCGATGGTGGAACTTGAGCCTGTACCTGAAGAGGACGATTTGATGGAATCAGAGCATCATCATGGAGGAGATATCGAGCATCACGGTCGTGTTGACATCACAAAAGATATGACTAGATTTGATGAGGAAAGACTTAAGACTCTGATAAAAAAACATAAAAAGTATACTAAATCTTCCAGAGCGGATGAAATTTTAAAAAACTGGAGTTTTTACCGACCAAAATTTTTAAAAGTAATGCCTACGGAGTACAGAAGAGCGCTTGAAGAAATTAAAGCAGAAAAAGCGGGTGGAATAGTTGCAGCTGAATGAAAAATTTACACAACTTTTAGAGAAAAGGTATTTAAGATGGGAAAGGTTACTGGGTTTTTAGAGGTCGATAGACAAGATCGAAAATATAGACCTGCCTCTGATAGAATTAGAAATTTCAAAGAGTTTTTTGTACCTCTGCCAGATCAAGTTATTCGAGATCAAGCGAGTAGATGTATGGAATGCGGTATTCCATTTTGTCATGACATGAAGGGGTTAAAAGGGTGCCCCGTGAACAACCAAATTCCAGACTGGAACGATTTGGTTTATAGAGGCGAGTGGGAACAAGCTAATAGAGACTTACACTCAACAAATAATTTTCCTGAATTTACAGGAAGAATTTGTCCTGCTCCATGTGAGGCATCATGTACTTTGAATATCACAGATAGTCCGGTTACAATTAAATCTATCGAATGTGCAATTGTAGATAAAGCATGGAAGAATAATTGGATAAAGCCCCAATTACCAGAAATTAAAACAGGGAAAAATGTAGCAGTTATAGGTTCAGGTCCAGCAGGTTTGGCTGCCTCTCAGCAGTTGGCAAGAGCAGGTCACAAAGTGACATTATATGAAAAGAATAAAAAGGCAGGAGGTCTGCTTAGATACGGTATACCAGATTTTAAAATGGAAAAATTTCACATTGATAGAAGAATTGATCAAATGAAACAAGAAGGAGTAATATTTGAAACTGACTGTAAAATTGGCAAGGATATTAATATACAAAATATTATTAATAAGAATGATGCCGTTATTTTAGCGTGTGGCTCAGAGATGCCAAGAGACTTAGAGATTCCAGGCAGAAACTTAAAAGGTATTCATTTTGCGATGGATTTCCTGCCTCAGCAAAACAGAAGGGTAGGGAAAGAGAGCTTTTCGGAAGTTAATAGTATTTCAGCTGAAGGAAAACACGTCGTTGTGATTGGAGGAGGTGATACAGGCTCAGACTGCATTGGGACATCTATAAGGCAGGGTGCTCTCTCTGTTACGCAGCTAGAGATAATGCCGGTGCCGCCTTTGAAAGAAAATAAATTGCTTACATGGCCTAACTGGCCATTGAAAATGAGAACCTCATCGAGCCAAGAGGAAGGTGCTAAAAGAGAGTTTTCAGTAACGACAATGTCTTTTCTGGGTGATAGGGGAGCAGTTAAGGCCTTAGAGTGTGCCAAGGTGGATGAAAATTTCAACCCAGTTCAAGGGAGTAATTTTCATATTTCGGCGGATATAGTTCTTTTGGCAATGGGCTTTATTTCACCAGTAACTGACGAAATTTTAAAAAATGTAAATGTGAAGCTCGACGAAAAGAATAATGTTTTAGCATCGGATATTGACTATAGAACTTCACATAAGAAACTGTGGGTTGCTGGTGATATGAGAAGAGGGCAGTCTCTTGTTGTTTGGGCTATAAGAGAAGGCAGGGAGGTTGCAAAATCTGTTGACGAGTTTTTAATGGGGAAAAGTAAACTCGCTAGCTAAAAAGAAATACCAAAAATCAGTGAAAAAGGTGATATGATTATGGTGTAGATATTACTAGGATTACAAATGGCTCGAAAATTTGTGAACTTTCTTCACGTATTTAAATATGTGGTCATTTTTTTTATTTGCATATCTTTAATTTTAATTGTTTCTCTGAAATTTTTGAACCCTCCTTTTACAAGTTTTATTATTTCAGAGAGCAACTTTTTCAAAAAAAAATACTCATATGAATGGACCCCATTAGATAAAGCAGGGAAGAACATCTTGTTGGCAATGGTAACTACTGAAGATGCCAGATTTTGTAGCCATATAGGGTTTGATTTGACTGAATTGTATAAAGTGTATGTTCAAAATGAAAAAAGAGGAGCGTCTACAATATCTCAGCAAGTTGCAAAAAACTTATTTCTATGGTCTGGTCGATCCTATGTTAGAAAAGGCTTAGAAGCTTACTTAGCCCTTTTACTAGAAATTCTTTTACCAAAAAAGAGAATTTTGGAGATTTACATAAACATTGTTGAAACTGCCCCATTGTCATTCGGGGTTAACTCTTTATCATTAGCGTCTTTCGATAGGACTGTTGATAAGTTAAATAGGGATCAAGCTCTTAAACTCGCATTAGTTTTACCTAATCCTAAAAATAGAAGCCCCTTG
>CACFNV010000042.1 GCA_902567635.1 uncultured Alphaproteobacteria bacterium | reverse complement strand
CTGATCCAATAGATATGCAAAGCTCTGCGCATTTTGATAATATTTTATCATCTAGCCTGACGTTTGTGAGGTTATTTCTTGCTGTAAGTATTTTTTTCCTTATAGCTAAGTCTTTTCTCCGCCACTTCTTTAAAAAAGCCTCTGGATCTTGCTCGAAATCATCCCGTCTCTTAACAACCTCAACCCTTTCAGGTATTTTTGAGGGAGAGCCAACTTTCACTGATAAGCCGAACCTATCAAGTAGCTGCGGTCTAAGTTCACCTTCCTCTGGGTTTCCAGAACCAATCAATACGAATTTAGAATTGTGCCTGATTGACATCCCATCTCGCTCCACAAGGTTTTCCCCTGAAGCGGCGACATCCAATAATAGGTCTACTATATGGTCTTCTAGTAAATTTACCTCATCCACATATAAGTAACCATTGTTTGCTTTGGCTAGAAGCCCTGGTTCAAATACTTTTCTTCCCTCAGATAGTGCTATTTCTAAATTCAATGCTCCTACAACCCTATCCTCGGTTGATCCAAGGGGAAGGTCTATAACTGGAGTATCTTTTTCTACCGTTGCAGAGTAGTTGTTGGTTTTACAATTAAAATTACATTCAGAAAGATTTTGGCAATTATATTGACAATCTTGGACAAACTTTTTTTTTGGCAAAAGTCCGGTCAGTGCTCTAACAATCGTTGACTTGCCTGTTCCCCTATCTCCAAAAACCAATACTCCACCAATTTTAGGATCTATTGCCGTTAAAATTAATGCCAATTTCATTTGCTCTTGCCCAACAATGGCTGAAAAGGGAAAGTATTTACTCATTTTTTTCCAAGGTTTGCATTTTATTATCAGGCCAACTGCCTACTTCTTTGTCGATTGAGAATCTAGCGTATAATTCTTCCTTAAACCACTTATTCTTTCTAACAGCTTCAATTGCTTCGCTGTGGGGGCCGTCTTTCCTTGCAAATTGATCCATACTTTCCTGGTCAGGCCAAATTGAGAATGTCACTTGATGAAACCAGGGAATCTCTCCTAAACCAATTTTAAATAGAACCTTATTGTTAGATCCAATTCGGTCTGAAATATCTGGAACATGTTTCCAAAATTTAAAAAGAATTCGTGTTTTTATCGTTGCTCTTGTAAGGGCAACTACAGGATAGGTTTGCTTCTGATTTTTATTTATTGTGAATGGGTGGTTTTGGTCCCAACTTCCCCAGCATTTCGTCGGCTGAAGATAAAGTGTCCAGTTTTCTTGTGATCTCTTCTTATATTTTCTGAAGATACTTGAGTTGGCAAGAGAGTTTTCTGCCATCTGTTTATTTTCCCAGACGTTCATTATTGCATAAACATTTGGGTTCAAAACAGGAGTAAACCCCTCTCCGGTTCCGCTACCGAAGAGCTTATAGAATACCAAGCCTTTCATCTTCCAGAAATAGAGATGAGAGAATCCCATGTGAGTAAACGCCCAAACTCTATCAAAAAAAGAAGAGAACCGGAAAAAGCTTATCGTGACGGTTTGAATTAATAGTCTCCTGGATAATTTAAGATTTTTATAAAGCATATTTTTTATTAAAAATATTGTCAAAAAAAACTGACATGCTTAATATCAGATATGTTAAAAAAGACAGATTATAGTCCTCTTCAAGATCAAATAAACAAAGATACTCCAAGTGTAATAATTATTGGAGCTGGTTTTGGAGGTTTGTCAGCAGGAATGATCCTTTCATCAAAGGGTTATAAAGTAACTGTCTTGGAAAAACTAAATGTAACCGGAGGTCGTGGGTCGTCTAGGTTTCAGGAAGGTCATAGGTTTGATTTAGGGCCAACAATTCTCACGGTTCCCAAAGTTTTTGAAGAGCTCTGGGAAAGATGCGGAGAAAATTTTAATGACCATGTTAAAACAACAAGACTAGATCCATACTACAATATTGTTTTCCAAGATAAGACTACTCTTAGAATTTCGGACAGTATGGAGGATTTTGAGACCCAAATAAAGAGTGTCTCCCCAAAAGATTTGAAGGGGTATAGAAAATTTATGGACTTGTCTAGAAGACAATATGAGTTCGCTTTCTCGAAGAAGGGAAAAATGGGACGGAGTGCAATGCATAGATTTTGGAATACATTAAAAGTTTTTCCAACTTTTGCACTACTAAGAGCTGATAGATCAGTCTATCAAAGTGTGGCCGCTTACGTTACTAACCCCAAGTTAAGGTTTGCTATGAGCTTTCATCCTCTTTTTGTTGGAGGGGATCCCTTTAATGTGACATCTATGTGGGGATTGGTTAACTATTTAGAGCATAAATTTGGAGTTCATTATATATCAGGGGGAGCTCAAGCTATGGCCGATGCGATGGGCAAAAAGATTTGTTCAGAGGGAGGTCAGTTGAAATTAGAGTGCACTGTTGAAAAGATTTTAACTTCAGGTGATAGGGCAATAGGCGTTCAGTTAAATAATGGTGAGAAGCTTTTTTCTGACATAGTGATTTCAAATGCAGATGTAGGGCACACGTACAGTAATCTTTTAAAGGAGAAAAGAAAAAAAAGATGGACCGAAAGATCTTTGCATAAAAAGAACTGGTCTATGAGCTTATTCGTATGGCATTTCGGCACCAAAAAAACCAGTAGAATGTGGAAACATGTTGATCATCACACCATATTGGTGGGGCCTAATTACAAGAAAGAAGTTGAGGATATTTTTATTAGGGGAAACCTTCCTGATGAGATGAGCTTATACATTCATAGACCCTCTGTAACTGACGATAGTGTGGCCCCTAAGGGTGACGATACTTTTTATGTATTGGCCTGCGTGCCTCATCTAGGGTTTGCTAAATCTACCGACTGGGAGCTTAACAAGGAAAAATATAAGAACAAGGTTCTATCTATGCTAGAGAGGAAATTGATGCCTGGATTGGCTAAAACAATTAAAACTGAGTTTATAATGACGCCCATCGATTTTCAAAATAGGTATTTAAGTACTTATGGCAGCGGTTTTTCAATAGAGCCGAGGATGTTCCAGAGCGCATGGTTTCGACCGCACAATAAATCTGAGGAGTTAAAGAATTTTTATCTTGTTGGTGCAGGAACGCACCCTGGACCAGGTATGCCTGGCGTAATGGCATCAGCAGAGATTCTAGACGAAGTAATCCCAGCTGCAAATGAGTTTCAATCAGAAATTAAAGTCCGCTATCGTGATTAAAATAAATTAAGCATTGTGTCATGTATAACCCTAAAGATCTCAAAGAATGTTATGATATTATAAAGAAGGGCTCTCATTCATTTTATGCAGCTTCAAAAGTTTTGCCCAAAAAAATTAGAGACTCAGCTATTGTTTTATATTCTTTTTGCCGAATTGTAGATGACTCTATTGATGAAACTTCGTCAAAAGATAAAGCGCTAAAAGAACTTTTTAAAAGATTAGATGCTGTTTATGAAGGTATTCCACAAAACAATCCGTCAGATAGATGTTTTTCTAGACTTGTAAAATTTTATGAAATGCCCAAACAATTACCATTAGCACTTCTAGAAGGTATGGATTGGGATACCCGAGAAAAAGAGTACAAAACACTCTCTGAGTTAAGAGCTTATTGTGCGAGAGTAGCTTCAACTGTCGGTGTTATGATGTGTGTGCTTATGCGAGTAAGAGATAGAGACATTTTGGCCAGAGCATGTGATTTGGGTGTAGCGATGCAATTAACCAACATTGTGAGGGATATAGGGGAAGATGCAAGAAATGGTAGGCTTTATATACCTTTAGATTGGATGGCTAAATATGGACTTGATAAGAAACAATTTTTAAAAAAGCCTAAAACTTCGAGAGAGTTGGGGCAAATCGCAAAAAGGCTTTTGGAGGAGGCTAGACGTCTTTACAAGCGGTCTGAGTCAGGTTTGTTTGGTCTTCCAACTTCCTGTCAGCCAGGGATATACGCGGCTCGTTACATATATGAGGGAATTGGAAAGCACATAGAAGCGGTTCAATATGACAGTATTAACAGAAGAGCCAAGACTTCAGGAAGCGAAAAGATTACATTACTTGCATTCTCTTTCTTGAAGACATTCACTTCAAAAATATCCCCTATTTCTGCAGTAGTGCACGCGCCTCCATTAAGAGAGGTGAAATTTTTGATTAAAAGCTCTGCAAAGGAAAGTAAAAAAAAGGAAATGTTTTTTTTCTCTACAAAAAGATTAATGGAAGTGTTAATGGAATTAGAAGAGAACGACAAAAGAGGAATTCACATATCTAACTAATAGGGTTTCAATGCAAGAAATTATTATTTTCGCATTAGGTTTTATCGCTTGTTTGGCAGCAGGATCAACCGGTTCTTTGTTTCCTACAGGTGATTGGTATAAGGAGCTGAATAAGCCGAGTTGGACACCACCTGACTGGGTTTTCCCAGTAGCTTGGCTCTATCTTTACTTAGCATTATCATACTCTTTAGTTAGAGTTTATGGATTGTCTGACAATGACTTCTTTATGATTTTTTGGGCTCTCCAGATAACTTTCAACACATTATGGACGCCAATTTTTTTCGGCTTACATAAGCTAAAGTTGGCGCTAATTGTGTTAATTGGACTTTGGGTCTCTGTAGCGGCTCTAATTATAAGTGCCTTTTACCTTGATTGGATTGCTGGAATAATACTAGCTCCATATATTATATGGGGGTCATATGCTGCGGCATTAAATTTCTCGATAATACGCTTGATGCCAAAGAATTAAGCTAAAAATCTCTTGGAATCTTTACGCATAGTAAGGGTTGAATAAATGGATTTGTGAATCGGTTCATGTCTAGGGCTTCGTGAATTCCAATAGTTTTTTCACCATTAACCTTTGTAAGAAGTTCACTGCGGGAATAAAAAGGGGCGTCAAGTAGCGCTTTGTTTTGTAAGGGATCAAAATCTTGGTCGGATCTAGCAACTCTTTTAAGAAACCATTTGGTTCTTTTTACCTTTTTCAATGGAGGTGGTTTTATAGTGCTTATTGATCCATCTTTACTAAATTGTAAAGCAATATTTGTGGTTGTTCGGTTTTTGAGTTCAGCGTCATAAAAGGTGGTCGTGTGATTGGTGAAAGGAAGCCTACTCCAAGTCCAATATGAAAAATCCTGCTCCAACGCTCTTGTACCAAAGTTTCCATCTAAATATGCATTACCCTCCCATTTCCATCCTTTTTTATTTGTTTCTACTTTAATTCTGGAGATTGGTGCAAAAGGCCTCCAAATATGAGTTCCGTCAGGTTTAAGCAAAACCTCAATATCTGTAATATATTCAGGGTATATAGAAACAGTGCCCTCCAGAAAATCTAAGTGAGGGATAGTAATCTCCTTAAAATTAATATCTAAACTTTTCCCATTCCAACATATATTACTTGGACCTATTTGAAAGTTGTTGGTATCGATTCCGATGGATTTTTCCTTTCTTTCGGTCATAGTCCATCTGCCTCTTCTCCCATAAGTTACTACATTGAGTGAACAGTGATTATGTGGATTCTTTCTGCCCGACCAACTGTACCAAGGTGAGAAAACAGAGCCAATAAAAGCGATAATTGATATAGCCATTGACCCATCATCTGAAATTCCGTCCATGTACCACCAAGCATAGCCATTAGATTGTACATTTAGGTCAAAGCAAGGTCCTTCTTTATCATTTCTGCCGCATGCTTTCCTGATAAAGCTGCCATCGGTAATCCTGGTCCTGGATGAACCCCTCCCCCTGTTAAGTAAAGGCCTTTTATTTTTGTTTTCGTTGTCGGTCTCCGGAAGGTTGACATCATTCTCTGAGGGTTGAGCCCGTAGAGTGATCCGTCCCCGCCTGGGCAAAGTGTCTCGAAGTTCGCCGGAGTGGAAAGGTTGTTTGCCGTTGGTTTGGGATGGAATGTTAGCCCCATTTTTTTTAGCTTTTGAAAGGTTATCTCTTTGCATAAATGATGTTCCTCTTTATCAGAAATTTTGTTCAGGCTCAAAGGTGGAGCGTTTATTATAATTTCATATCTTTGGTTTTTGTTGTTTTTTATACTTTGTTCTTGAGCGCAAACATATAAGGTCGGATCTTCAGATATCTTACCTGAGGCTATTTTTTTAAACTCATCAGAATAATCCTGATTGAAGAAAACATTGTGGTGAACCAACTTCTTTCCCTTTGGCTTAGCCGCAAAAGACCAAACGTATGCGGATAAAGACCGAGGTTCAACAGAAGCCCTGCTCAGTATCTGACTTACGTCATTTCCTAAATTGCCTTTTGCAATTCCTCTTGGGTCTCCATTGAATATTAAAAAATTTGAATTTAGTTTTTTTCCACTTTTTAAAGCTATACCCTTAATTCTTTTTCCATCAGCGAGAATTTTCTCTGCTTCTTCCTCTAAAAGAAATTTTACCCCCCGATCTTCTGCAATATTTTTTATGCACAAGGCCAATCTGTGGAGACCTCCTTTAATTCGCCATACGCCTGAAAACTCAGCGAACCAAATTAATTGCAAAATAGATGGAGAGTTGAAAGGAGAAGCTCCGACGTATGTTGCGTATCTTCCAAATAATTGTTTAAGCTTTGGTTCTTCAAAATATCTATCAAGTTTTTTTGAGAAAGTGGAGGGTTTACCTAAAATCCTAATAATATTATGAATATTCTTGAGAAAACTTGGTTTGGTAAAAAAGCTTGTTGGAAATCTGTTTTTTAAGAGGCTTTTGTCAAAAGAATTAAATAGTTTTTCGCTATCTTTATGAAAAATGTTGAAATCGCTAGCGGATTGGGAGCCAAACACAGATTCAATATTTTCTAAATTGCTATTGTGGTCACAGAATAAATCTAGCTTGGTCCCGTCTGGCCACCAGTGTCTGGCTAGATAAGGGTCTTTAAAAAGGTCAAGTTCATTGAAAATATCTAGTTTTGCTTGTGAGAATATCTCAACAAATATATTGATTAATGTCAGAACAGTAGGTCCCCCATCAATTGGACCATCTTCACTATGAATAGATCTTAGTTTTCCTCCAACCTCTTTGTTTTTATCAATTACAATAACTTCCAAACCTTGATCAGACAAAAGTAGTGAGGAAACAAGGCCACCAATTCCAGCGCCGACAATTATGATTTTTTCTTTTTCTTTATGCATTGAAGGTATTTATTGACAGATTCTAAAAAGATGTCCAAAATTATTTACACAAAAACAAAAGAATGTCTATTTAATGTAAGAGCATTGGAAAGTTTCTATGAAAGAGCACCTCGAATCAGCCTTGGGTAAAGCATTAAAAAATGCTCGTCGGTCACCTGCGCCTCCAAAACTGGCGGCTGCAATGGATTATGCTATTTTTCCAGGTGGAGCAAGGGTTAGGCCACAGCTTGCTTTGGCGGTTGCTAATGCATGCGGATTAGACTCGCCGGAGTTGGCAATGGCTTCTGCTGTGTCTGTTGAGTTTATGCATTGCGCAAGTCTGGTTCATGACGATCTACCGGCTTTTGATAATGCTGATACTCGTCGAGGTAAGCCATCAGTTCACAAGGCTTTTGATGAACCTCTGGCCGTACTCTGTGGAGATGCCCTTATAGTTCTTGCTTTTGAGTCTTTAGCCACGGCCTCTATAAACTCTGCTGAGAGATTAGGCCCTATGATTGGAGTTTTGGCTAGATCTTCAGGAATGCCAACCGGCATATGTTCTGGGCAAGGGTGGGAGAGTGAAAAAACAATAGATCTGCGCGCATACCATAAGTTAAAGACAGCATCTTTGTTTGTAGCTGCTACCCAGATGGGGGCTATATCGGCAGGCGAGGATCCGGAGCCATGGACTGAATTAGGAACAAGAATAGGTGAAGCATTTCAGGTGGCAGATGATTTGAAAGATTTTGCTGAAACAAAAGCAAGTGGAAAGAGTAATAATAGGGATGCCGAAAATGATAGGCCTAATGCTGTCTTGAAGTTAGGCGAAAAAGGGGCCATAAATAGACTGCAAGACATTTTGTCGGGTGCAATTGCCTCAATACCATCATGTCCGGGTGAAGTGGACTTAATAAAGATCGTTAGGAAACAAGCAGAACGACTTACACCTGTCCAGCCTCTGCAAAAAACTTTGTGATTAATCTTAGCCAATAATGTTAGTTAATGAAAACTGTGTTGCTCAATAACGACAGAAGTTTATCTGGGCGCTTTTATCAATTCAAGGTTAGGCTTTTTTCATCTCTACGATTTCATCAATTTATACGCAAAGTTCCTATAATAAAATACCTGATTAATTATGAAGGGGGTCGCATATATGATGTTATGGCGGGGTTTGTTTATTCTCAAATATTACATTCTTTAGTCGAGTTGGATATATTGCAATATTTGAAATCTGGAGGAAGGTCGTTATCAGAATTAAGTAATTTTACCAAGATAGAAGAAGATAAAACCTTAACTCTACTTCGGAGTGCATGCGCTTTAAAGCTTATCTATTTCAAGAATAATTCCTATTGGTTAAGCCGTATGGGGGTCCAAATAATAGCCATTCCAGGTCTATTAGAAATGATTAGGCATAACCAGTTATTGTATAAAGATTTAGATAGCCCTGTTAGCATATTAAAAGGAAAAGAAAATACTTATTTAAGCAATTTCTGGCCTTATGTTAAAAATATAAAGAGCAATTTAGGGTCGAAGAAGGATAATTCTGCTCAATATAGTAAATTAATGCAGACTTCACAGAGATTAGTTGCTGAAGAAACGTTGGACACTTTTAGTTTGACAGGTTTTAAGAATATTCTCGACTTGGGTGGTGGTACAGGAGCTTTTTTGTATGAGGTTAATAGAAGGTACCCAGATATTGAAAGGTCCTTATTTGACTTGCCCGATGTTATAAATGAAGCAGAGAAAAATAAGTCAAGTAACAAACATTTTGCAAATATTAGATTAATAGCAGGAAGTTTTCTAGAGGATGATCTACCTAAAGGGTTTGATCTTATAAGCCTTGTTAGAGTTTTGTACGATCATCAAGATGATACTGCTGAAAAGATTTTAAGCTGCGTATATAAAGCTCTTCCAAATGATGGAAAATTATTGATAACTGAGCCAATGTCAGGAGGTATAAATCCCTCTAAATCTAGCGACTGTTATTTTTCATTTTACACTATGGCCATGACCACCGGTAAGGTGCGATCGTTTGATGAGCATAAAGCGATTCTAAAAAAAGTAGGCTTCTCAAGGGTCAAAAAACATGTGGGAAGCGCTTCTTTTATTACTCAGGTGATTACAGCAGAAAAGTAACTATTTCTGCCAATTAGCCTCATGTCTAAAAAAATGTACACATTTGTGTCTAATTTTATTGACAATCTATTTTTGTTTGGCTTTAATTGTGGAATAAATGAAGAAAAAGGGAGGACCAGTTTTTTGACTGAGCATGGAACAAAGCTAAGCGTAAAAATCAGATCGGTTCAGTCAAACCCACCGCCAGCAGCCTATGGAAAAGGCTTCCACACATATTTTTGAGAAACTTTATGATTGAAACTGAAGCAGTAATTATCAAAGATCCAGGCAAATTGTACTTGGGAAACGTTGCCCTTAGGGAACCTTCGGCTGGAGAGGTAGTAGTGCAAACACATTTTTCAGGTGTGTCTACAGGGACTGAGAGATTATTCTGGAACGGAGAAATGCCTACGTTTCCGGGAATGGGATATCCGTTGGTGCCCGGGTATGAAGCTGTTGGAGAGATTGTAGATACCAGAGGGTCCAATAAATTAAAACTAGGTGACTTTGTATTTGTTCCTGGCGCTAATTGTTACAAAGATGTAAAAGGCTTGTTTGGGGCTTCTGCAAGACAACTTATAGTTTCAGAAGAGAAACTTATAAAGATAGATAAAAACTTGGATTCTACGGGGACCCTTTTCGCATTAGCGGCAACTGCGAGACATGCAATTGCGGGCTTGGGAAATAAAATGCCCAATCTTATAGTTGGTCATGGTGTGTTGGGCAGACTTTTAGCTAGATTGACAATAGCTGCAGGCGGAGAGCCTCCCGTTGTCTGGGAAACAAACCCGTCAAGAATTTCAGGATCTGAAGGTTATGAAGTATTAAATCCAGTTGAGGACAACAAAAGAGATTACGAATCAATTTACGATGCAAGCGGTGATCCGTTAATATTGGATCAAATCATTCAGAGACTTAAAAAGAACGGTGAAATCGTGCTGGCAGGCTTCTATTCGAATCCCCTTACTTTTACATTTCCTCCGGCTTTTATGAGAGAAGCGAAGATACGAATTTCAGCAGAGTTCACCACAGAGGACGTAAGCGTCACTAAATCACTGATTGAGACAGAAGCGCTCTCATTAGAAAACTTAATTTCAGATACGAGACCTGCAGTAGCGTCTACAGAGGCCTATAAAGTCGCTTTTGAGGACACTAATTGCTTAAAAATGGTTATTGATTGGAGGAATGCGGCATGAGTTTAGATAATCCAAATAGTAAGGAAGATAAGAAAAACCTCTATCAACATCATAAAAATTTAAGAGAGGAAGCAAGTCAACCTATTGATGAGGTGCCGATTGGTGAGCCTACTAAGAAAACTCAGATAATTGCGATATATGGTAAAGGTGGGATCGGTAAAAGTTTCACTCTTGCAAACCTCAGCCATATGATGGCCGAACAAGGAAAAAGAGTTCTGCTTATAGGGTGTGACCCGAAGTCCGATACAACATCTCTATTATTTGGGGGGAAGGCTTGCCCAACGATCTTAGAAACGTCCACTAACAAGAAACTGTCCGGCGAAGAGGTTACTATTGGGGATGTTTGTTTTAAAAGAAATGGCGTATTTGCGATGGAGTTGGGAGGCCCCGAAGTAGGTAGAGGATGTGGTGGTAGAGGTATCATTCACGGTTTTGAGCTTTTAGAAAAGCTTGGATTTCACGATTGGGATTTTGATTATGTCCTATTAGATTTTTTGGGTGACGTTGTCTGTGGAGGCTTCGGCTTACCAATAGCCAGGGATATGGCTCAAAAAGTTATTTTAGTTGCTTCTAACGATTTACAGTCCCTCTATGTAGCAAACAATGTTTGTTCTGCAGTAGAGTATTTTAGAAAGTTAGGAGGGAATGTAGGTGTCGCTGGACTCGTTATAAATAAGGATGATGGTTCTGGTGAAGCAGCTGCTTTCGCAGAGACTGTTAAAATTCCGATTTTAGCGAGTATACCTCAAGATGATGACCTTAGGAAAAAATCAGCTAACTATCACATTGTTGGGACTAAAGAATCACAATGGGGTGAATTGTTTGCAGAGCTAGGTACAAATACTGCCGAGGCACCTCCTTTGAGACCTAAGCCTTTAGACCAGGATGGTCTTCTAGATCTATTTTCAGCAAGTGAAACAGGAGCTGACTTTGTATTACAGCCAGCAACAGATGCTGATATGAGAGGAAAATTTGCAAAGCCCAAGGAATCTTTAGAAGTTGTATATGACGAAGTTTAATCAGAGAATTTAAAAAAATGAGCATGAATGGGGAAATTAAATATGATGGATCAGACAACGTAAAGTTGAATGATGAAGTCAATGTAGAGATAGCGGAAAGCAGTCAACAAAGTACCAATACTGCTAATATAGGTGGTCTCTGCGGTTCATCCTCACTTAAAGAAAATGCTGGAAAAGGTGCTAATAAAGAACTCATACAAAATATGAGAAAAGATTATCCTCTTGGACCCCATGACAAGCCTCAAAGTATGTGCCCTGCTTTTGGATCTTTGAGAGTGGGTCTTAGGATGAAAAGGGTGGCTACTGTTTTATCTGGCTCAGCCTGCTGTGTATATGGATTGACCTTTGTTTCACACTTTTATGGAGCACGTAGATCGGTAGGATATGTTCCTTTCTCTTCCGAAACGCTTGTGACTGGAAAATTGTATGAAGATATATTGGCTTCTGCTCACGAAATGGCAGATCCTGATAGGTTTGATGCTGTTGTTTTCACAAACCTTTGTGTTCCTAGCGCCTCAGGAGTTCCGTTAAGGCTTTTACCTAAAGAGATCAATGGGGTAAGAATAATAGGGATAGATGTACCTGGCTTTGGAATCCCCACTCATGCGGAAGCCAAAGACGTGCTTGCAGGAGCACTACTTAATTATGCCAAGAATGAGATTGAGGCCGGTCCAGTGGCAGCGCCAAGTTCAGCAAAATCAGACAGGCCAACTGTAACGCTTTTGGGTGAGATGTTTCCAGCAGATCCTATGAATATTGCGACGATTTTAGAGCCTCTCGGATTGGCAGCAGGACAAGTCATTCCCTGCAGAGAGTGGCGAGAATTATATGCTGCACTAGATTGCGAAGCTGTAGGTGCAGTTCACCCATTCTATACA
>CACFNV010000041.1 GCA_902567635.1 uncultured Alphaproteobacteria bacterium | reverse complement strand
ATTATTAGTAGCATTTTACAGCTCTTTGCTAATTACAATAGTAAGTTTTTTACTTTCCTCTGAAAAAGTTAGTTTTCTGGATCTAAATAATCCTATGTTCATTTTCTATAGTGCAGCATTGGTATCAATAGGGTACATTGCTGCTGTTGCCGCTATGAGATTTGGTGAAGTAACATTTGTTTCTCCGTTTCGTTATACTGCTCTTCTGTGGGCAATAGTTTTGGGCTTTCTATTTTTCTCTGAAATACCTAAACTAACAACAATTTTAGGTGGATTAATAATAATTTTTGCGGGTATTTATCTCGTTTATAAAGAAAAGAACAAAGTATAACTTTAAAGCGTCTTACCAAGGGAAAACATGTCAAATAAACAGACATTAGATCATGCATTAGATTTACTACATGAAGAAGAGGGTATCTCTTACAAGAGGATGTTTGGTGGGTTTGGATTATTCAAAAACGAAATATCTGTAGCACTTATTTTAGATTCTGGAATATATATGAAAGTTAATAATTCTAACAAAGAAGATTATGTAAATGCTGGTTCAATACCTTTTTCATATGTAAGGAATGGTAAAGAAATAAAACTGTCAAACTGGTTGATCCCATATGAAATTATGGAAACGGAGGAATTATTCATTGAATGGTTTAACAAATCTTATAAAGCGGCGATTGAGAGTAAAATAGGCAAGAAAAATGCCTTTTGAAAGTTGGTTATACCTTTGTCTTGTATGTTTGTTAGGAGCTTCCTCACCTGGACCAAGTTTACTACTAATATTAAAACATTCATTTGCAGATGGACGTAGAGCAGGCATTAGAGCAAGTGTAGGTCATGGGTTAGGCGTGTTTATATACGCTCTGGTATCTGCCTCTGGTTTAAGCCTTATTTTGAATACCAACCCGTTTTTATTCAGTATTATTCAAATATGTGGAGCGTTATTCTTAATATGGATAGGTTTTTCTACCATTATGGCTTCACTAATAGCAAAAGGAGAAAATATTCTAAAGGAAGAAAGTTATGTACCACAGAAAAACATTTTGATTTCTAATCATTTCAGAGATGGATTCATAATAGCAATTTTGAATCCAAAAATTTTAGCATTCTTTTCTTCTTTATTTAGCCAATTTCTTAAAGCTGGTCAGGGGTTCGATATTCATTTTTACATGGCTTGTTTGGCTGGATTCATAGATCTTGTAGTTTATCTTGTAATTGTGGTAATCGTCACAATAAATTATTTTAGAGAATTATATGAAAGCTATAATAAGTTTATCTTAATCTGCTTCGGAGGATTATTAATTATATTAGGATTTTCTATAATTATAGTACAATATACTTAAAGGAAAAACGGAGAGTTAACTTAAATGAATGATAAAAAAATAGAAAGAAAAATTGCTGTGATATTTGTTACAGATGTTGTTTCATTCAGTAAATTAATGGAAAAAAATGAAGACCAAACTCTTCAAAGCTTTAGATCATGTAGAGAGATCTTAGATAATTTATTTAAAGAGCATGGTGGGCGTATATTTAATACAGCTGGAGATTCAGTGTTAGCCGAATTTCAAAGTGCTGTATCTGCTGTTGTATGTGCTTCTGAATTTCAGAAGCTTATTTCTGAAAGAAATTCGAATGTTGCTGAAGATAGTCAAATGCAATTCAGAATTGGGATAAATATGGGAGATGTTATAGTCGAAGGAGAAAATCTTTATGGTGATGGGGTAAACGTGGCTGCAAGGTTGGAGGCGCTTTCCCAACCTAATGGTGTATGTTTATCAAAAAGTATTCATGATTTTGTTAACCAAAAAACTGAATTTTTATTCAATGATATTGGGCAACAAAAAGTAAAAAATACAGATGTTCACGCATTTGATTTAGCTTTAGGCAACTTAGAGAAACGAGTTTTAAGCACTAATCATTCTGATACCAACATAGAGGAAACAGGCAAACCTCCAGCTATAGCAGTGCTTCCATTTAAGAACCTAAGTAATGATGAAGAGCAAGAGTATTTTGCGGATGGAATAACAGAAGACATAATTGCAAATCTGTCGTTATGGAAAACTTTTCCCGTGATTTCAAGAAACTCTAGTTTTACTTTTAAAGGGACCACAGAAAAATCTGACGTAATATCAAAGGCATTGGGAGCAAAGTATCTGGTTGAAGGGAGTGTAAGAAAGGGTGGAAATAAAGTAAGAATTACCGCTCAGTTAACCTCAGCAGATGATGACAAGCAAATTTGGTCAAAAAAATGGGATCGTTCTCTTGAAGACGTTTTTGAAGTTCAGGATGAAGTGTCCCGAGACGTGGCAGTATTGATATTTCCATCTCTGAAAGTCCAAGAACATGCAAAGCTAGTTTCAAGAAGTAAGAAAAACTTTGGGGCTTGGGACGAATATCTTCAAGGTTTGAGTATTTACAATACAGAGGACTTTGTGGCTTCGAGCGGCAACGTTATTTCTCACTGTAAAAAGGCGATAGATTTAGACGCAAACTTTTGTGATGCTTATGTTTTATATTGTAATGTTCTTCAAGGTCAAATCTATAGCCATGAACACCAAAGCGATAGAGAAGAAAATACCAAACTTTTCCATCAAATGGCACAAAAAGCCGTAGACTTAGACCCAGAAAATCCAGACGCAGTATCAGCTTTAAGTTTGTCGTATAGCATCAAGAAAGACTATAAAAAAAGATTAGAGTTGGCAGAAAAGGCTCTTGAGTTAAATCCTAATCATCCAAGAGCAAATTTTTCTTATGGACAAGCTTTAACTAATTTTTCTAGGTTTGAAGAGTCATTAGAATACATAAAAAAAGCAATAGAGCTTGACCCAATCTCACAGCGTAATTACGAAGGTTTCTTCCCATTATTATATATAGCCTTGAAAGACTGGGACAATTCTATTTTTTGGTTGGATACGTTTTATGAAAGAGGTCCGCATTCAAGATTTTTGGGTTGGAAAGCAGCAGTTTTAGGCCAAATGAATAAGATTGATTTAGCAAAAGAGGTCCTTAATAAGTTTCTTGAGGAAAGATCAGAGATAAAGACCATCAAAGACTATGAAAAAGTTGCCCCTACCATCATAAAAGACGTTCTAATTGAAGGTTTGAAATTGGCTGGATTACCTGAATAGAATGCAATATTTTTGTTGTAAGTGTCTCTAATTAAAGCTGAAATAAATAAGTTACTAGATCTGTTTAATCAGGGGTTATTTAGGGAAGTTTTAAGAAAATCTGATGATTTAATTAAGGAATTTTCTTCTGAAAAATTCCTTTTTAAACTGCAGGGCGTTTGCCATATGGAGTTAAATGAATTTGCTCTTGCAGAAAAAAAATTTAAAGAATTTCTTGTCTTAGATCAAAATGATCCAGAGATTTTCAATAATCTGGGTATTCTTTTTCATAGGCAGTCTCAATATCAAAAATCTTTAACAAATTTTACAAAAGCAATTTCATTAGATAAAAGCTATTTTAACGCTTTTAACAACCTTGGATGTCTTTTTCGTGACTATGGTTTATTCAATGACGCAATTAAAACATTTAGGGATGGGTTAGCAATAAATTCAGAAAATGTAGAATTACACCAGAACTTGTCACATTGCTTGTTAATAACTCGACAATTTGAAACGGGTTCACTTGAATATAATTGGCGTTGGACAATAAATCAGATTATTGAAAAAAACTCACTTCTTAACTCAAAAAAAATGTGGGATGGAAAAGATTACAATATTCGATTGTTGTTATGGAGAGAACAAGGTTTAGGTGATGAGATTTTTTTCTTAAACTTTTTAAGGAACCTTAGAAAAAAAATAAAAGAAATAAAGGTCATTATTGATCGTCGATTAAAAAATATATATGAAGAGTCTTTTCCTGAAATAACCTTTTATGTCGAGCAAAAAAATCTTTTAAAAGCTGATTTTGACTATCATTTGCCAATTGGTAATTTGATAGAAGTACTGCATTATCGAGAAGACTTTTTAACCTATAAAACCGCTCCCTACTTGTTAAGTGATAAACATAAAGTAAATTCCTTTAGGGAAGCGTTGCCGAAAGAAAAAGCAATAATAGGTATATCATGGAAAACACTTAATGAAACAGGTGAGCGGGATAGTAAAAGTATCGATATTTCTATTTTTGGCGAGTTACTAAAAGATAAAAACTGCGTTGTAGTCCCATTGCAGTATGGAGATATTCAAAATGAGTTGGAGATACTTAGAAATCGTTATGGATTGAAAATATTTGAATTTTCTTTTGTTAATCGCTGGTCAGATATAGATGGATTAGCTGCTTTGATTGATGCTTGTCACTTAGTTATATCGTCTAGCAACTCCGTAGTTCACTTAGCAGGAGCTTTAAAAAAGCCTACAAAAGCTTTTCTACCTTTGGTTCCTGGCTTTTGGTGGTCTGATGATGGGAAAGAAAATGCTTGGTATGAGTCAGTTCAACTATATAGGCAAAAAGAATTAGAGTCTTGGAGTAAACCTTACTATGATATTAAAAATGATATAGAAATTTTTTTTGATACTAATGTTTATAGAGATATCTAAAACAATTATGCGAGAGGAAAAAAATGAAAACAAAAGCGGCAGTTGCCTTTGAAGCAGGTAAACCACTGGAAATTGTAGAACTTGATCTTGAAGGCCCTAAAGAAGGAGAGGTTTTAATAGAAATTAAGGCTTCTGGAATTTGCCATACCGATGCATACACTCTGTCAGGAGCGGATCCAGAAGGTATCTTCCCGTCAATATTAGGACATGAAGGAGCTGGTGTGGTTGTTGAAAAGGGCCCAAATGTAAAATCATTGGACGTGGGTGATCACGTAATTCCATTATACACTCCTGAATGTCGAGAATGTGAGTATTGTCTTAATCCAAAAACTAATCTATGCCAATCAATAAGAACTACTCAAGGTCAGGGGCTTATGCCAGATGGTACAAGTCGTTTTTCATATAATGGAAAAAAAATATATCATTATATGGGTACATCGACATTCTCACAATTTACAGTAATGCCAGAAATTGCTGCGGCAAAAATTTCAGAAAAGGCTCCTTTTGACAAGATATGTTATGTAGGTTGCGGTGTTACTACTGGTATAGGTGCAGTCATTAATACAGCTAAGGCAGAAGCTGGATGTAATGCAGTAGTTTTTGGACTAGGTGGTATTGGATTAAATGTAATCCAGGGTCTAAAAATGATCGGTGCAGGAATGATTGTGGGTGTTGATACAAATGATACTAAGGAGGTATGGGGAAAGAAGTTTGGGATGACACATTTTGTCAATCCAAAAAAAATAGATGAAGATCTTGTATCGCACTTAGTTGATCTGACAGGTGGAGGAGCAGATTATTCATTTGAATGCATTGGCAATGTAGATGTAATGCGAGCAGCACTGGAATGTTCTCATAAAGGATGGGGAGAAAGTATTATAATTGGTGTTGCTGGGGCAGGAGAAGAGATAAGTACTCGTCCTTTTCAATTGGTCACTGGACGAAATTGGCGAGGCTCAGCTTTTGGCGGAGCAAGAGGAAGAACAGATGTTCCAAAAATAGTGGACTGGTATCTATCAGGGAAAATAGAGATTGATCCTATGATTACTCATTTGCTTAAGTTTGATGAAATAAACAAAGGTTTTGATTTGTTACATGAAGGTAAATCGATTAGGTCAGTTGTGGTATTCTAAATTATTGAAGACTTCTAGAAACTCTAATATACATCAGAATTGAAGCAAGAACTATAAAAGACCCAACAATCATAACAGGGGTAGGGGCTTCACCTAATCCTACCCATACCCATATTGGTCCTAGTATCATTTCTAAAAGCATTATGAGGCTAACCATTGATGCTTGAGTATATTTGGGAGCAATTAGTAAAAGAGCAAAGGAAATGGGGGAAATGATAACTCCCATCATTATAACACTTATAGGAGCCGAAAAATCTATTCCAAATTCTGGTGAAACGTAAAATGCAATGATACCACTTATAACTGATGCAACACATGTTGCAGGTATAACAGCTAACCATTCATATTTTCTTGCCAAAGTAAAAGTAAATGCTAATCCCAATGCTGTCATTAATCCATAAAATCCCCCTAAAATAACAGAGCCCTCTGGGATATTCGAGGCATTGTTTCCATCAGATACCACTATGCCGACACCAATTATTGCGATAAATAGTATTACCCAACCTAATAAGGGTTGTTTCTCATTTAGCAAAAAAACAGATAAAACGGCCGCAAATAAAGGCATTGTTGCGAGAGCAGTTAAAACAACCATGATTGAAGTTTCAGCCACCCCTAAGGTAAAATTTATTGAATTAAATGCCATAGCAAACATCACAAGAATTCCTGGAATAGAAAGTAAAGAAGCTAACTCGTTTCTTGGATTTTTTTTCATGAAACATAGCCAGATAATAAAAAGTGTAATTCCCATCAACACACCTCTCCAGCCTACCATCTGCCATCTTTCAAGCTCTGATAGTCTCATAAACAATGTATCGGGCGTTAATATCATAACGCCAATAAAAGCCAAAAATATTCCTTTATAATTATTGCTTAAGCTATTGAAATAATGCAACATTTTTTATTTATCGTTATTTTTAGGATCTTATTTGAGATAAACGAATAGGTCTCTTTTATATGGATCTTTTATATCTATCGATAGTTTTTAATATCAGCAAGACATTTTGTGTAAGGTAAATTTATTTAGTAATTCAAAATTAACCTTTTTTTTATAAAAAGAGTCATTAAGTATCGGGAATGGCCCGTTTATTTGTAATACTTGGCAATCAGCTCTTTAGTCCAGAGATTTTGAAGAAACATCATTGTACGGATGTTTTTATGGCAGAGGACTTTGAATTATGTACCTATCAAAAACATCATAAGCTTAAATTATTTCTTTTTTTATGTTCAATGCGTGAATATCGTGATGAATTAAGAAAAGCGGGTATAAATGTTCATTATTTTGAGCTGACTACAAGAGAGGAGAAACAAAATTACTCAAAACTACTAAAAACATTTATCAATAAGCACAGGTTTACAAAATTAGATCTTTTTGAGATTGAAGATAAAGACTTTGAAACAAACCTAATTTCTGAAGTTAAGAAAATGGAAATTGAATATCATATTCATCAATCTCCTATGTTTATGTTTACGAGAGAGGAATTTAGTAACTTTCACAAAAACTCAAAGACTTTCAGGATGAATTCATTCTATATATATGGCAGAAAAAAATTTTCAGTCTTGGTTGATAAAGATCAAAACCCGATTGGAGGCAAATGGTCCTTTGATACTGAAAATCGAAAGAAAATTCCTTCAAATATAACAATCCCGTCTATGTCAGATTTTCCTAAATCTGTTTATCAAGACGAAATTTGCAATTTAATAGAAGAACATTTTTCTGATCACCCCGGTTTTCTTAAAGAGGTGTGGTTTCCTGTAAGACGTGTTGATGCTGAGATTCAGTTTCAGTGTTTTTTGAGAGAGAGGTTTATGAATTTTGGTGAGTATGAAGATGCGATGGTCGAGGAGAAAAACTTTCTTTTTCACAGTTGTATAAGCGCAACGCTTAATATTGGTCTTCTCTCCCCTGACTACGTCATACGTGAAACAGTTAAGTTTGCAGAAGAAAACTATATTCCAATAAATTCTTTAGAGGGTTTTATAAGGCAAGTTATGGGATGGAGAGAGTTTATGAGAGGCGTTTATCAAGAAAAAGGTACGTATCAGGTTAAACAGAATTATTGGAACCATCAGAGAGATTTATCTAAAAACTGGTACGATGGAACTACTGGTATAGTGCCACTTGATGACTCAATAAAAAAAGCCCTTAGGCAAGGATACAACCACCATATACCAAGGTTAATGGTAATCAGTAATATAATGAACATGTGTGAGATCAAACCAGATGTTATATATAAATGGTTTATGGAAATGTATATTGATTCATCAGATTGGGTAATGGTACCGAATGTTTTTGGAATGGCAACATACGCTGACGGTGGATTACTATCTACTAAGCCCTACACTTGTGGGTCCAATTATATTTTAAAGATGAGTAATTATAAACGCGGAGATTGGTGTGATACTATCGATGGTCTCTATTGGAGATTTACCGAAAAAAATATTCAGTTTTTTAAATCAAACCCTAGATTATCCTTTTTAAAAAGAACATTAGAAAGAATGTCACCTGATAGAAAAAACCACATTTATAATAAGGCAGAAGAGTTTATAGAGAGGGTTACATTTTGAAAAAAGAAAAGTTATGCAAAATTTGTAAAAAACCTTTTTCCTGGAGACGAAAATGGAAAAAAGACTGGGATAATGTGCTTTATTGCAGTGAAAGATGTCGAAGAAACAAAAGTAAAAAAGAAAATTGATATTTTTTATATAAAAATTTCATATCCAGATTCCTCAATATGCATTAAGTCTTTTTAAAAAAAGCAATGCTCAAGATGATAAAGGTTGTTATGGAACAAATCGATATAATGTAAACAATTATTTCAGGTGTTCCGTCAAAAGAAGAGGTAGCCAAACTACTGATCGTAACAGCCAAAATTGTTGATAGGGCTCCTATTACAGATGAAGCATTTCCTGCCATATGTCCAAAAGGATCGAGCGCTAAAGCGTTTAAATTTCCAAAGATAAATCCAAAGAGGAAAAAGTTAACCATTATAAAGATCGAAAACCAAAGAAGTTCTTCTTTAACAAGAGATAAATTAAAAAGAAAATTAACAATACACCAAATCATAAAAATGGTTGAAAAAAATAGTGATATCTTCACCGCGCCATATTTTAAAACCAAATTTGAGTTCAAGAAGGATGAAAGGCCAAGCATTGAAGCAATAGCAGCAAAAAAAAGAGGAAAATAAAGCCCTAAATTAAAGAAGTCTTGGTAGAGAGGCTGGCAAATATTTATGAATGTGAGCAACCCTCCTAACAGGGTACCCAGACTTATAATATAAAGAAGTGATTTTATGTTTTTAATGACTGTCTTAAAGGATACTAAAATTGTAATTATATTAAAATCAATTTTCTGAGGGAGTGTTTCAGGGATAAATATCTTAAGTAAGAGAGTTGTGGTTAATGAGAAAACTATAAAAAATACAATTATCGATTTCCAGCTCAAAATAATCATTATTGTCTGTCCAACAAGAGGAGCTATTATTGGCACTAAAATAAATATACTCATTATAAAAGAGTTTATACTAGCCAGTTTATTTCCTGCAAATAAGTCTCTACAAATAGCTTGAGATACTACTCTTGGAGCACCAATGCCTAAGCCTTGGATAAGTCTTCCAATAACAAAAAATGTATATGAACTACTAGCAAAACATATTATGCATCCCAACAAATAAATAGAAACTCCAATAAATATTGTTTTTTGGCGCCCAAGCCGATCTGATAACGGTCCAAAAATAATTTGCCCAAAAGAAAACCCTATAAATAAACTTGTTATGATCCAATGTAATTGAGCGTCTTCAACATCATAATAGACTTTTATTTCTCCGTAAGCTGGTAACATCGTATCGATAGTGAGAGCAACGAATGATATCATTCCAGCTATTATGAAACAAAAGAAAGTATTAGAAATATTCATAATAAGTCCCCAAAAACATAATAGGTCTTCAAGCTTTTATTAGATAAAAGTAATATGAATAAATCCTTTTCAAAGTATTATAGCTTCTTCTAAGCTTCATGCTTAAGATACGATCAAATTTTCAATGTTAAACAAATTTATTATTTAAATTTAAGAAGAAAACCTTTTTTAATATTATTCTTTATCAACGCAAAGGTTTAAAATAATTTCTGCGGCATCACCATTTGAAATTATTCCGTTTCTTAGTTGATGTAAGATATCTTCAATTTTTTTTGAATTTATCTCTTTTAGCCGATAGCGAAAAAGTTGTTCCGTTTTACGCCATAAATTTCCTTTAAGGCGGTTAGCCTGTCTAATTGCCTTATATTCATTTCCCAAATTCAGAGAGATGTTCTTTATAGTTTTGTCTAACTCTTGTATTCCAATATCTTCTGTTGCGGATGTTGCAATAATTGGAATATTTTTCTTCTCGGACGATCTTAGTTCTAACATTGACTTAAGCTGTTGAACCAAGCTATCGGATAAGGGTTGGTCACATTTATTGACAACTAAGACATCGCCAATTTCAAGTACTCCAGCTTTTATGGCCTGAATATCATCACCTAAACCAGGAGCATTGACAACTACCTTTATGTCTGCGAGTTCCATAATCTCAGTTTCAGATTGACCTGTTCCCACAGTCTCAAGAATGATTATAGGCCAGCCTGCTGCATCTACAACATCTATAATCGAAGGAATAGCAATTGAAAGACCTCCAAGATGTCCTCTTGCAGCAACAGAACGAATAAAAACATTTCGGTCGGAAGTATGCTCACCCATTCTAGTCCTGTCACCAAGAACTGCTCCGCCTGATAAAGGGCTAGACGGATCTACTGCCAGTACAGCTACTTTTTCACCCTGGTCTCGTAATAGTTTAACAAGACAATTTATGAGAGAAGATTTACCTGAACCTGGTGTACCAGTGAATCCTATCACCAGCGCCTCTCCTGCATTAGCACTTATCTTGTATGCTAAATTATCAGCTTTTGTGCCCCCAGTTTCTAACAAGGTAATTGCACGTGCAAGCAAAGCAACATCCCCAGATAAAAGTTTTTTTAGGGTAGTTTTTTTATTTTGTGAATTGTGATCATTATCAATCATTAGATTATGTAATTATCATAGGGTGTCCAAAGCCTAATTCTTCTCTCAATATACTTATAATTTCTCCATGTGTAGCATCAGCAGATGAGGCTTCTACCACCTTTTCAAAAATGTTTTGATTAATGTCGCCTGCAGACTCACGAAGTGAGTGTAAGGCTTCATCCAACTTATTTTGATCTCTAGAGGACTTAAACGATTTAAATTTCTCAACATGAGCTTTCATTGTAATTGCGTCTGGTCTATATGGTTCAGGTTGTTCGACATTGGAATTTTCTTCCAGGTAACAATTAACCCCAATAATTTTCTCTGCCTTTGCTTCAATTTTTTCTTGTGCGGCAAGTGCTGATTTACCAATCATCTTCTGAACTAGACCATCACCCACTGCTTGATACATCCCTCCTGCTTGGTCAATTTTATCCATTACATTCAGAATTTCTTCTTCCATTTGATTAGTAAGCTTTTCAACATAATATGAGCCACCCAATGGATCGATTACGTCACAGAGGTGTGCCTCTTCACGAAGTATATTTTGTGTTGCAACTGCTATACGTGCGGGCTCTTCTGTAGGACAACTAATCGCTTCATCATAAGAATCTGTATGGAGAGACTGTAGGCCAGAAAAAATTCCTGCACTAGCCTGAACAGCGACTCTTGCAATATTATTTAAAGGTTGCTGGGCTGTTAAATCAACTCCTGATGTCTGACCATGAAACTTAAAGCGCCACGACCTGGGGTCCTTTGCTCCTAATCTTTCTTTTGCTATTCTTGCCCAAATTCGACGACCGGCACGGAACTTTGCTATTTCTTCAAAGAAAGAAATAGAAATATCAAAAAAGAATGTAAATCTTGGTAAAATTGTATCTGGGTCCATACCCCTCTCTATACAGTCTTCTGCATATTGAATTGCAGTAGACAAAGTAAATCCCATAGTTTCAGCAGGAGTTGCTCCCGCTTGTTGCACATGCTGACCAACCACTGAGACGGGATTCCAATTTGGTACATTTTTTCGACAATAAGCAACATGATCAACTAGGACTCTTCTTGACCCTGGTTGTGACAGTCGGTAAAACATATGATTAGCAACATAATGTGATATATAGTCAGATTGATTAGAAGTACCAGTAATACTTTCAAATGGTACACCTCTTCGTCTTGCAGTTCCAAGTACAAATGCCAACAAAGTAAATGGGGTTGGGTCGTTCATTGCTGTTGATATTTCATCAATTGGAACTCCTTTCAAAGCAGAATCCATATGCTGGACGGTGTTAACAACAGTTCCACATGTACCTAATAGTTGAAATGGTACTTCGTCACAGTCAACACCACGAAAACCAGAATTGCATGGCAGCAGACTTATTGCTGTCGCACCGTGGTCAAGTAACTTTCTTACTCTTTTATTATAATCTTCAGGAGTTCCTAGGCCTATCAATTGACGTTGACTCCATTTACGGCCTCTATGCATAGTTGAGTAAATACCTCGAGTGTATGGAGACTCTCCTGGAAATCCAAGATCATCTAAGTATTGTTTTGAATTCCAATCCAAGGGTCCATACATAGGTTGTATTTCTATACCTGATCGATTCTTAATATGGCTATTTTTTTTTCCAATTTGAGCATTATAGCTTTCTTGCCACTTTTCTCTCTTCAATTCAAAACCTGGTAATTCTAACTGTGTATCAGTATCGGATTCATATGTCTTTTGTTTTTGTCTCATTAAAAAAAATCTCCTTCATCAATTTTGTATTTTCTAGCGCCTGTGCCAAGCTCAGTGACACATTTTACTATCTCTTCTTTTGAAGTTCCTGGTCCAAAAATTTTTGAAACACCAGCTTTGTTTAACATATCGTGCTCATTATCTGGGACGATTCCTCCAACTACTACAGCAACATGATGAAGATTTGCGCTTTTTAATTCAGACATCAGATCTGGTACAATTAAATGATCTGTTGCAAGGCTCGATACTCCAATAACATCAACATCCTCTTGCTCAGCTAACGAAATTACATTTTCAATAGTTTGCCACGGTGGTGTGTAGATTACCTCCATTCCTGAATCGCGTAAGTATGCAGCAACTACTCTACTGCCTCGGTCGTGCCCATCAAGTCCTATCTTTGTGACTAAGACGCGAATTGGAGTACTGTTCATAAAAGAGATCCTTTAATTTCAAGGCTTTCTCTTTTAAAGCTGGTTTCATTTTTTTTACATATTGAACCAATAATTATATCTGAAAATCTCTTTCCAATTTCTTCGGGGGTTAAACCTTTTTTATCATTAAACCAAAATTGAGAATGATTTGCTGAACCAAGAATTATTAAGCGGAGTAGATTTTTATCAATCGATTTGTCCAGAGGGAGCTGTTCTATTAGATCACGAAAATATTTTTCATAAGTTTCACGTAAATTACACAATGCTGCTTTGTGTTTTCCTACTTGCTCTGGCAATACTCGATTTATTACTTTCATGTAGGGGTTATTTCGTGTGATTGCACCTATATGAGCACCAATAGCCGCTGAGAGTTTTTCCCAAGGATCTGTTGAAGAGCTTACAGAATCCAAGAATTTTTCTACTATGTCCGAAACTCCTTTTTCATATACGGCTAA
>CACFNV010000040.1 GCA_902567635.1 uncultured Alphaproteobacteria bacterium | reverse complement strand
ACATTGGATGTGTATCATGCTTTTCTGGCGTTGACGTTTGAATAAATGGTGCCTTAGTACGACAAAAATTTTCAACTTGTGGTTCAAACCAAAATGTCGGTGGGTCAAAGCTTCCCCCAGGAATTGCTACCATACCCTGGAAAACATTTAGTCTCAAAAAGATGGTCGAACCACAATTCTTACAAAAATTAGAAGTGACTACATTCCCTGATTCAGTATTGTTTTCATATTCAGACAGCTCTCCAGACGTTAACGTAACCTTATCTTCTGGAAACCAGACTTGTGTTCCGAATGCGCTACCAGTGTATGTTTGACAATATCGGCAATGACACATGATAGCTCTTGGAGATTCACCTCTTGTCTGGTAGCGACTTCTTCCGCAAAGGCATCCACCAGTTCTTAATATCTCATCGGTCATTATATTGCCTATTTGTTATGATTATTAAACTTTAATCCAATAAGTCGTAAAATTGAACTATTTTTTCGACCCCTATGCAGGACCACTAGGGGTACTGACGTATACTATTCTTGGAGTGTGCAGCAGATGGGGTGTTTTGGGGGTGGTGGTTTTATTGTTCTGCTGCTCATTTTCTTTTCAAGGGATTACATCTCTTATTTATGTTTACAATTATATCTCCTTCATATAAGTTCATTTTTGGAACTTATTAACAAAATTAAACGGTAATAAAAATGCTCAAAATAAGAATTTTAGCTATTATTTCTTTCGTTCTTTTTTCTTCTCTTTGTTTTTCTGAAGAACAACCGGGTTTGGAAAACCTATTAAGACAACAGCACATTGATTTTGAAAAATGCAATGTAGATGGAGTTACATCGCTTCATGCAAATGGCTCTGCGTTATTTGGGATAGGATGGAAAGGTAATTCCAAGGAGCTTCTAGAAAACCTAATGAAAGACATTTGCAAAAACGGTGAAAATTCTGTGAAAATTACTGATTACGCTATTAATGGGAACCTAGCTCTTATTAAATGGAAGAATAAAGAAAACGGTCAAGTAGGCGCAGATACAATTTTGTTCAAAGATAAAAAAATAATTAATCAATCAGTAACTTGGTTTTTTCTTAAAGATCTAAATTAGGTTATTTTTTTAAAATATTTGTTCGCTACTAACCACTTAACGGACACAGTGGGGGTCTTTTGGGAGAGTTGTAACTCGGATAAAACTTGGGTAAAGTAATACGTCATTAATAATTAAAGAAAAGTGGTTATGAATGAGTGAAAATGTAGTAAAATTAGAAAATAATTTTAATCAAGTTATAGAAAGAAAAATTGCAGTTATCTTTGTTACTGATGTTGTAGGTTTTAGCAAGTCAATGGAGCAAAACGAAGATGAGACTTTAAGAAGTTTTAGAGCTTGTAGGGATATATTAGATAAATTATTTACTGAACATGGTGGAAGAATTTTCAATACAGCTGGAGATTCTGTTTTAGCAGAATTTCAAAGTGCTGTTTCAGCAGTAGTTTGTGCTAATGAATTTCAAAAACTTTTAAAAGAGAGAAATAATTCAGTTTCTGATGACGCAAAAATGCACTTCAGAATTGGTCTTAACATGGGTGATGTTATAGTTGAAGGTGAAAATCTATACGGTGATGGAGTTAATGTTGCTGCAAGATTGGAAGCATTATCACAGCCTAGTGGTGTTTGTTTATCTAAAAGTATAATGGATTTTGTAAATAAAAAGACAGAACTACTTTTTAATGATCTTGGGGAACAACAAATAAAAAATACACTTGTTCATGCATTTGACTTAAGTAACCCTGATCTTGAAAAGCGTTCTAATATTGATGAAACAGTTACTGCAGCTGCCTCTGCAAAAATAAATGAAGGTAGTGTCCCTCCAACCATAGCTGTTTTGCCATTTGCTAATCTTAGTACTGATCAGGAACAAGAGTTTTTTGCTGATGGTATAACAGAAGATACAATTTCTTATTTTTCAAAATCAAAGACATTTCCTATTGTTTCATTAAATTCAGTAATGAAATATAAAAACTCTAAAGAAGCAACTAAAGATATAGCCAATGCTTTGAATGCTAATTATCTAGTGCAAGGTAGTATTCGAAAAGGTGGAAATAAAGTAAGAATATCGGCTATACTTACTGATGCATTAGAAGATGTTCAAATTTGGTCTCAAACTTGGGATAGATCTTTAGATGATATATTTGAAGTGCAGGATGAGGTATCTCAAAAAGTTTCAGCTTTAGCTTTACCTGCAATTATATTAAACGAACAAGACACTCTAAATAATAAGGACTTGAAAATTTTTAGTGCTTGGGATGAGTATCTTCATTCATTGAATTCTTATGACAAAAGTAATGAAGCTAAAAATGTTGAGAAGAAAATTAAATATGTTTACGAAGCAATAGAGCATGCAGAGAAATCAATTGCTTTAAATAGAAATTTAACGGATGCATATAATGTTCTTGCTTCGTGCTTGTTCTTTCTTCGGTTAGAATCCTCTCTTCAACATGATCGTGAGAAAAATGAATCTCGATACAGAGAGGTAGCAGAAAAAAGTTATAGTCTTGATCCTAATAATCCTGATTCCGTGTTGAATGTTGCATTTTTGTTTAGAATTTCAAAAGATGAAACAAAATATGCAGAATTTGTTAACAAAGCTGTTGAAATAAATCCTCACCATTCGAGGTCACTTCAAGCTAAAGGCATGCTTTACTTAAAAGAGTGTGATTATGATAATGCAATTGATTTATTCAATAGAGCAAATGAAAGTAATCGTAAGGCAGTGCCATTTTATGAAACAATTCTTTTATTCTGTTATCTAGGAAAGAATGATTGGCTGAGTGCTAATCAATCTGTTGATAGAAGCATGAGAGAAAATGATCACAGTAGATATCATGCATTTAAAGCTGTTGTTTTGGCTCATGAGGGTAAAATCGAAGAAAGCAAAGAGTGGCTTAAAAAATATCAAGAAAATAGACCTGAAATCAAAACTATAGAAGACTATGAAAAGGTTGTTCCGGGGCCTTCCCAAGAAGTCACAGATATTCTGTTGGATGGAATGAGAAAAGCTGGTCTTAAATAATACTTAAATGATAAATATAAATAATGCTTTAAAAAGTGTTAACTGAGTAACTACTTATTATCTCTCTTTGCCTTCACCCTAACTCGCTTTGGCTGTTGCTTCGGCTTTGCTCCAAGCTTTGTTACAAGCAGGATTGTAGTTAATGTTGTTATGAATATTATCATACTTTATACTTAGTGTAGGTTGGTGCATTTACAAGTAACTGGAAAACACTTTTACACCCTCTTAATCCGTTAAATCATAGGATATCTCAAAAACCTATTGGTAATGGAAGAAGTGTATATAGGAAGTATTAATATATATTAGTTATATTATTTATAAGTGTACTTAATATTAAGTATTTATAGCATCTAAGTGACCTATTATAGTTAAGTTATGGTTACTAAAGACTATAACTACTCAAGACCTTTAGATGTCCATAGGTGGAGTTGTTACCCTGAATCTAATACATTCATTAACTTTATATACGATACCCATTTTAAAACTGATAAAGCCAATAAAACTATACGTAAGAAACTACTCAAAGTAGTTCTCCTAGATCTTTATGTAGCATGGATAGATGATCCTAACTTATGCATAGGTGTTCATATGTCTCCCAATGCTTATAGTGACGGTACGGTCTTCTCTAAAGGTAAGAGCAGATACAATGAACTGCATATAAAAGATACTATCATTCAAGTCATACACAGACTCAAAGATGTAGCGCTTATAGGCTTTAAAGAAGGCTATGAGGGTAGTTCTGAGTATGGAGGTAGAACCTCTCGTATATGGGCTTCTCATAGCCTTATAGAAGCATTTGAGAATGCTAAATTCGGTTACTTTGACGTTGGTTATGCAGACAATAAAGAAGTAATTATTCTACGTGATAGTAGCAAAAAGAATGTTGAATATGAGACAACAAAACATACGGAAGAGATGGCTAAAGTTGTACGAGCTTACAACGATCTGTTAGCCAAAACATTCATAGATATTCCTGACATGAATAAGCCTATGTTAGAGATTAAAGAAAAGAACTCTGATAGAACTAGATATGTCAACATCACCCATCATGACAAGTTTACCCATAGAGTTTTTAACAATAGCTCTTGGGATCAGGGAGGACGTTTCTATGGAGGGTTCTGGCAGCAGATAGATCAAATATTAAGAGGTGGTATAAGATTAAATGATAGTTCCACTGTTGAAATAGACTTCTCTGGTCTTCATGTAATCCTAGCATATGCCAAAGAGGGTATTGACTACTGGGCAACAACAGATGAAGACCCCTACAATATTCCTATAGAGGGCATAGAGTACCCTGATCATGCTAGAGATGTCATAAAGCAACTTACCTTACTTGGTTTTAATGCCTCTGATGAGCGTAGTTTATTCAGAGCATTCAGATCAGAATTTGACTATAAAAACTATTCTGTACGGTATTCTTTTCCTGATGAAAAGCTTTCTGACATATTACAGATCATTAAGGATAAACATCCACTGATTAAGCATCTGATTAATACTGGTGCAGGTTTAGAATTGATGAATATAGACAGTAAAATAGCTGAATATGTCATCAAAGATTTTGTTAAAACAGATACGCCTATCCTGACCGTACATGATAGTTTTATTGTTCCTTTTGGAGAAGAGGACAGGCTTGAGAAACTGATGAAAGAAGCCTTTGTGTATGTCACAAATAAAAATAGAACGAAGGTAAAGTTTAATAAAAATCTCACTCTTGGTCAGCTAAACCAATATAAATACAGTACTGGACCAGACAGAGATTATTACCTAGATAGCATGCATGCCGTGAATGAGAGCGTTGCGACTGAGGGGTATAGTAAGAGGTTGGAAAGGCATAGAAGACATTATTCGGAATAAATGTAAAACGTATTCATGATCTTGTTTAAAATAAAGCACTGATTTTTAGACGTTTTGTTATGATGATGTAATTAGATGTGAAACAATTAGAACGTGAAAACATTTTATTAAATAAGTAATAGGGATCTTTTCCTTAAATAAGTTATTGTTGAAATGTTAACTAAGAAAATAAAAAGTTTTGGTTTGAATAAATATATATTGGAGAAAAATTGAGCGAAAATCATAAAAGAGCAAAATTTAAGGATCTATTTTTTGGTCAATCCTACTTAGGTGACCTTGGAAGAGCATTACTTTTATGGGTCCTATTCATAGTTTCAATGTTCGCATCATTTGCAATTGTAACTTCTACACCTTTGGCTTCAGGACCAGGAGCTGCTATAGGGTTCCTCTTCATTTTTATATTGGTGTTCTCCGTATTTATTCCGATTATTTATTTTTTACTTTTAGTTATTGCAAGGGCAAACAGAGAGAAAGATCAAATAAATAAATTTTTCAAGGTACTTTCTATTGTTTTTATTTCTTTTATTTTTTTAGCCGGAAATTCATTTATATTTTCTAGCTTGTAGTTAATAAAAAAAATTTAGAAATCTTCCACGTTTAAAATAATTCATCCTATCTGCTGCACACTCCAAGAATAGTATACGTGCACACCCCCACTGTCCCATGCATGGGTGGGGTCACTTAAACTCTAAAACAAACTGTGAAACAATTTCAAGATATAATGTGATTACGTTTTAAACTTAATTCCTTGAAGACTCCGAAGTTTGACAAAACAACTTATTTTTGCATACTAAAACTAAGGGGACTTGCCTTCGCAATCTGTAAGCCAGTTTTTGGGAGGATTATTCACGAAGATGAATATCGCAGATATTAAGGGTATTTTGACAAACATATTAAAATGTCTTTTAGGCACGTCCCTAAAAAAAGGGGTCGCCCGAGGACGACCCAGTTTGGGAGGAATATCACGAAGTGACATTAAATTTGAAATTAAACATCAATGTAACTTTTTGCAATGATAACGTGACGTTAACGTAAACGTTAAATGTATATTATTTTAAAAATTTATTAAGTAGTTTCACCTCAAGGTTTCACTAATAGTGGTAACAACTAAAACCACTACCCCAAAAACACCCCATCTGCTGCACACTCCAAGAATAGACTACGTGGATGCCTCTAGTGGTCTGGAGGGGGGTAGACAAAACGGTAGACAAATATGTGCGTCTTGACATGAACTGCACTTTACCTAACATATTGATATTGCTTACTTTGATGTAGTCATTGGTGCAGTTACGAAGCAATTAACTCTTCTCAGCCGCACCATAATCTTGAACTCATTTGACATAAAGTATTGATTTATAGTCATTTTATTATGGTTATGTAATTAGGTGTGAAACAAATTGAGAAACAATTAGGTACAGTTAGTCTTGTTATTCTATTCTCATATAGACTTCTTCCATTACCAATAGGTTTCTGAAATATCCTATGGTTTAACTCTCTAAAGGGATGCTCAAGCGGTTTCAACTCATTTTTTAATAAAAAAAGTTGATTAAATATTTTGTAAAGATTGACTTTGATAAGAATGTTACTTACGTCAATAGAAAAGGTTCATTTTCTAAACTAATTTTAAGATAGGGAAATTTAAATGAATATTAAAGTAGACAAAAAAAAGCCTGCATGCGTTACGGGAGCCAATGGATTTATTGCTAGTTGGCTTGTTAAAAAATTAGTTGAAGAAGGGGTAACGGTGCACGCTACGGTTAGGGATATAAAGGATGTATCTAAAACTGGCCATTTGAAGAAAATCTCTAAAAAAGGGCCAGGAAAAGTTGTTCTGTTTGAATCTAACCTTTTAATTGAGAATAGTTTTTCCAAAGCTATGGCAAACTGCTCGATAGTGTTCCACACTGCTTCACCCTTCATTGTGGACGTAAAGAAATTGAAGAGCGCAAAAAAAGATCTTTTTGACCCAGCCGTTGAAGGAACAAAGAATGTGGTTAATTCGGTCAACAAAACAAAAAGTATCAAACGATTGGTATTAACAAGCTCATGTGCTGCAATATATGGTGATGCTGCTGACCTCCAGAATATTGAAAACGGGACCCTTACAGAAGAAAATTGGAATGTTACCTCTTCCATGGAACATCAGCCATACTCGTATTCGAAAGTAATGGCAGAGAGGCTTTGTTGGGAAGAACTTAAAAAGCAAAATCGATGGGACTTGGTTGTTATAAATCCACCTGTAGTATTGGGACCGTCGTTGTCTGAAACTAATACTTCTGGAAGTTTAGATTTAATGAAAGCCTTTGGTGATGGATCCCTCAAATCTGGCGCTCCACCGATTGAGGTAGGTATGGTTAACGTTATTGACGTAGCTGAAGCCCATTTCCTAGGTGGCTATCTTAAAAATGCAAATGGTAGATATATAGTCTGTGAAAAAAGTCTTTCATTTCTAGACCTCGCCAGAACATTCGAAAGAGAATTTAACAACTTTGTATTCCCAAAAAAAGAATTACCCAAATGGCTTGTTTGGATAGTTGGGCCAATTATGGATAAGTCGATAACCAGAAAAATGATTTCTAGAAACATGGGTCTTAGCTGGAAAGCCGATAATTCGAAGGGAATTAAAGAATTAGGATTAAAGTATAATTCTGTAGAAAAGGCTGCGGTAAAAATGTTTCAGCAAATGATTGAACTTGATGTATTCAAGAAATGATTTTAGTTTCAATTTGAAGATTAAGTTTAATAACCTTTAAGCTAGAAGAACCAATGTGATTATTTTAATTCGGTGTTTAAATAGGTGACACCCATCTGCTGCACAACCCTCCCTATACCTTATGCAAGAAAATAGTTTTAGCACTAATATGTAAAGCTGGATTGCTATCATAAGAAATAAACGTATTATAGTTTATAATATGAACTAATAGCAAAGAGGTGAATTTTATGAAATATATTGTTAATACTGTTTGGAAGCATAGTAACCCCATAAAGTGGGAAAAAATGCAGGAAGCAATGGACCAATTTAACAGAGAGGGCTCTCCTGCTGAAGAAGTCTTTTGGTTTGCAATTGATGAAAATACTCATGGAGCCGTAAGTGTTTTTCCTTCTGAGGAAAGTTACAAAGAGATAAAACAAAAATGGGATAATATGAGAGAAGAGGCATCATCAGAGATGAATATTTCTATGACATTTGAAGCACATGGACCAGCTCGTGTAACAAAAACGGGATCGTAGATATGAGACTATGATTATGAAACTAATTAAATTTAAATTTGATTATGTCTGATCATAACATTGAAAGATCCTTAGCTAGAGCGGCTAAAGGAAATGTCACAAAATTTTTCTCTTTGAAAATGATCTCTTTTAAAGGAGATAGGGCTGAGTTTAATGTTGATATACCTGATACTTGTTTAAATCCATTGGGAACAGTTCAAGGTGGCATGGTAGCAAGTATTTTAGATGAAGCTACATCACTTACTGTCAATATTTATTCTGAGGACAAAATGCTTCCTAATTCTACCGATATTCATATAACTTTTCATCGTGCATTAAAGAAAGGAACAGCTAAGGTACAGACAAAAATTATAAAATTTGGAAAAAATATTGTTTCGGTAGAAGGTAAAGCTTTTTCTCAAGAAGGAAGGTTAGCCGCAACAGTTCTGCACACCGCTATCCTAAAATCATTAGTTTAGTAAAGGAGTGAAAACACTCCATCTGCTGCACACTCCAAGAATATAATACGTGTACACCCCTGGTGGTCTCCCCTGATGATTTATCAACAAAGTACTTGCAAATCAATAGACTACAATTCGCTTCTGTACTGATAGGAGACCTCGCCATCAAAGGTTATTACGTCTACTTTAAAATCATATTTTTTTCTCCAGTCATTTGCTCTTCTTAATATTTCTTCAGCATTCTCTTCAGTGTCTATAATAGAAAAATATAATAGAGATACCGAGCTTGCTCTTACGTAAGTAGCTTCCTGAATTCCACAATCAATCAAGCTGTTAAGAAACTCCTTATGCAAGGCATAATACTTATCGCAATCCTCTTCAGAAAAAAAATTTATAATGTTTGTTCTAGCAACACTCATAAATGAATAATTCGTTATTGCATAAATTTTTGCAACTAATTTTTCTAAACATATATAAACCTATCGGTTGCACACTCCAAGAATAGTAAACTGTACACCCTCAAGTGGTCTGGCATAAGCGTGGACAAAAATGGTGCATCAAAAATCGATTAAGAGTATAATTCCTGAACTTAGGAATTAACCCTCATAAGGAGCAATTCAAATGTATGCTAGATATCATAAAATTGTGTTTAAGGACAAGCTATCAAAAGAAATGGTAATAAAATACACAAACACTACTTCAGATGCAGATGGAATAAAAAATGGTTTATTGCTAAAACTGATGTTTGATATATCTGACAACACAATAGGAACGTTGCTACTATTTCCTGACTATGCTACTTGTCAAAAAGATTATAAGAATGTGGCAGAGCCAATGATTGAGTCATTTAAAAACCAAGGTTTAAAAGTTGAGACTTTAGAAGGACCTATTGGAGGCTCAATCGCTGTGAACATGAATTTCATTGATCACTTAAAAAAGACGGGAACCTTCTACAACGCCAATTAAACTTTATGCACCTAACTTTGGAGCTAAACCCTCAAGGGTATCCTTTTCACAATTGAAATGAGCATCCTCACCAGTGTATATACAAAACTTAGCTATTGCTCCAAGATTTGTGATGAATCCAACAAAGAGAATTATAATTGCTGAATATAGTTTGAAATGTTGCTAAGCGTCTCTATTTGCACCAACTGTTGCTGTATTCATAGTTTTTCCCTTCAAAGTTAATAGTCAACAAGAAGTTTATTAATTGAACCTAATTTTTAGAAAATAAAATGATAAAAGCAATAAATAATTGTTAGTATGGGTGTAAAACAAAGAGGAGATTAAAATGAGTGTAGCAAGAATAAATATGGTTGATTGGCGTTCAGAGGAATTGTTTTTTGAAAAGACAAAAAATACGGATTCAACGATGCGTCAACAATTCCCAAATGCTGAAATAATGCTGCGCATCAAAACTACTCCCACATCAGTGGTAGCTATATCTATTTATCCTAGTCAAGAGAAAGCTGATGAGGCAAGAGTGGAATTAGACAAAAGAATGGGAGACTACGGAGATGCAGTCAAGGATCATTGGTTTCTGGAAGGGGAAGTTATATCTGCTCATATAAATGAAGAATGGTTTCAAAAAAGTCTTAAGAGATAAATAGTTCTTATAAAATAATTAGAAAAAATAAGGTGAAAATAATGAAACTAAAACATTTTATCGCGACGCACACTTTTCATTCCGACAAAGTAAAAAAGGAATATTTGAAGTTTGTCAAACATAGGAAAAAAAACGCTGAGTGGTTTGAAAATATCCCGCAGAGGGAGGATGCGCAACTACATCAATTGTTTATTGGTAAGGAAGATTTTTTCTTTTGCCACTGGTATGCTGAGAGCGAAAATGCGATTATTGAGACATTATGCGAGGCAGGCGCTGATCAATATATGATAACGATGGCTACTGAAGTAGGCATACCTAAAATTGATTTAGATAAAATGAAAATGTTGATGGGAAAAATTAAATAAACCCCATCTGCTGCAAACTCCAATAATAGACTACGTGTACATCTCCAGATATACTTAGTTAGGAAGTTATTATTTTCTTAATTGGTGAATCACATCCCCATCAAACACAATCGTATCAGTAATTTTAAAATCGTATTGTTTTCTCCATTCAGACATCTCGCTAAAAAGTTGGTCACCTATTTCTTTTGTTTCAAAAATAACAAACATCAAAACAGATTCCTCGCTGGCTCTGACCCAAGTAATTTCCAAAAGACCTCTTTCAAGTAAGTCTGGTACTTTACTTGTATGCATCGCAATGAATTTCTCACAGTCTGCGCTTGTTAAAAAATTAAACATTCCAACTCTTCCAACACTCATGATATCTTATCCCAATATCGTTCCAGTATTACGGCTATAAAAAAATTGTATTTGCTTTGCATATTCTTCCAACTCCTCAAGAAACTTTCATAAAAAAATAACAGACTTGACTTATAAAAACAAAAACTAAAAACATCTGCTGCACACTCCAAGAATAGTATACGTGTACACCCCCACTGTCCCATCCGTGGGTGGGATCACTTAAACTGTAAAACAAACTGTGAAACAAATCGTGCCTATTGACATGAACACGGAGATACCTAAGTCACTGTTATTTCTGCATTTCGGTTGCGAGTGGTGTACCTAAAAGGGTCGTTAACTATATCTCAGCCATACCATAACCTTGATCTAATTTATGCTAAATCCCTGATTTATAAACATTTTATTATGGTTATGCAATTAGGTGTGAAACAAAATGAGAAATAATTGGATTAGGAATTATAATTCAAATAGAATTCTGTTGGCAAATATGTTTGGAGACCTGATTGAAAAAGTACAAAAAAGTTTTAAGACTCGTAGAGGAACGAAATTGGCAAGAAATGGAGGAGTGGCTCCACGAAGATTTTATGTATATTAAAGAAACTACATTGATGGATCGTGAGGAACACGTAAAAAAAATGAAAAAAGAGTTTGGGTCAAAGCAAGCCATTAATCAGAATGAATTATTACATGAAGATGAAGATATGATGGCGTTTAAGCATATAGTAACAAAAAAAAATGGTGAAAAGTTTAGAATTACGCAGATTCAACTTTATAAGGATGGGAAGGTTTGGAGAGAAATGAGCAATGCCATTGAAATAGATTAACGTTTGTTTATTAACAACCGGAGAAATTTCTATCTTTACATTCTTTTGCCAATAGTAGTGCTTCATCAATTTGAGAGGGAGTCATCAGTTCTGTTAAAAATTTAAGAAGTTGCACAACCATTCCAAATCCAGTTGAGGAAGCAATATTAGCCCACATCTGTGCATACACTTTATCTCCTAGCAGTCCAAGAATATACTTTACGTTTGGTAACCGTTGACAAATAAAAACAATTCAATTGGTATAACATCTAAAACAAATGGAGGACTAAATGTTCGTATCTTTTACCGATTGGGAATTTGATGGAAATATCGATAATGCAGTTGAAGGCATCAAAGGATTTTGGCCTGAGATGCAGAAGTATGGTGCAGTTAATACACGATGCACGGTCACTGGGGAAAATACACTTAGAACAATGACGATCTGGAGTAGCCAAGAATTGCTGGAAGAAAATGTCGATAAAGTAAGAGCAGCAGCTGGTTCGGCCGCAGGTATGACTGTAACAAGCGGTATGACTGGCCCGCTCGCAGTCGAGCTTGATTAAGCTAAATCGGTTCTAGCTAATGTAGAGTATCTTAAAAGATACCATAGTATCATTATTTGTGGTTGGGCTTTCCGTCTAACCACAAATTTTATTTAAGTTTATGTTTTGGAGAAAATATCACATCTATAAACTACACCAAAACTGGACATCAAAGTAAAACCACTTCTTTAACTTTATAAGACATTTAGGGTTATGAAAAGTTGACTTGCCATCCTCAAACTCTTCTTTGTTAATTTAAAACAATCATCTCGTATTAGCATTTCAAAATCAGCTTAATTGGAGAAATGATTAATGCCCAATTACATGGGTATACTATTTATTTAATTGTCAGCTCTATTAACCTCTGATTCTTTTGTATTAATTAGGGTTTCAAAACTACTAAATTCCATATGAATTTTGTTAAGCGTTTCAACGCTTTTTTTCAATTAAGGAATGCTTTTTCTTTTTTTTTATATTTATATTAATATTAATATGGGTGTATTGAATTTAGGAATTTTTTAGAATGAAGTTTTTAAGTCTATTTGTGGTTCTTTCGCTCCTTATGGTTTTTTCAAAAACGGCTTCTGCCCAACAGCATCCTTTCAAGGGAATGTGGGTAGAGATTTATAAGGATAGCACTGAAGAAAAACTGCTAAAACGCTGTAGAGAATTTGACGAAGGAATTTATAAAGGTGTTTTGTTTGTTAATGACACTTCAACTGAATATCTGATGGCCAACAAAATTTTTTGGGGTAACATTAAAAAGATGCAGAGATTGAGAGGTACAAACTTTGAAATAGTTGATCTCTCATATGGTTCTGGACGTGTAACCGATGAACCCACATACCATAACGATGCCCGTGAACTCTGGAGTATCTCAGAAGACAAAAAAACCTTGGTTAAAGTGCATCTTAAAGCGGGAGAAGCATACATAAGTAGGTGGCATCTCTGCAGGTAAAGAGAAATCCTGGTATCAACAGGTTAACTAATTAATGGGATGCCAAAGAGTTAGTACTCCTGATAGAGTTGATTTAGTGTTATAGCTTTATGTTAGTATATTATTAATACTAACTAATTCATATAACCCTAATTATGATGAGTTAACACTTGAGTGCATTCTTGTGAAATAACTTAGAACTTATATCCAACCCGAAATTCAATAGCGTTATTGGTAGCGTCTCTTGTCCAGTTTTCTAAAAAAGAGTATTTTTAGCTCATGATGATCAAAAGAATTATAAAATATGGTATTTTAATCTTTATTTGGGCAGCTTTCCTATTAATGGTTATTGGTATTGCTTCCAACGTTTTTGATCCAACATCTG
>CACFNV010000039.1 GCA_902567635.1 uncultured Alphaproteobacteria bacterium | reverse complement strand
GAAGTTACACCTATAATTGGTAAAGAGGAACTTGTAGAAAGTCGTATGAAAAGAGGGGCTGAGATCGTTACTAAACATGGAGCTCAAACCCGTTTATGGAGAGTAGCTGCAGGTCAAGGAGCGTCAGACTATATAATGATGAGCATGTATGAAACGTTTGCAAAAGGAGCAACTGCTTTTCAGAACTTTATGAGTGATCCCGACATGATAGCTTTAAACAAGGAAAGAGGTAAGGAGCCAGCGGCGGAAATTAGGGGACCTAATGTTTACCGAATGGCTTATGGAGCTCCCACCAACCCTCCAAGACCGATTTTGGCACAGAGAATGTATCATATGCCACGAAAAAATTTGGCATCTGCATTAGCGTTGGCCCCAGAACTTGATAAAATTATGCAAACTCAAGATGTCTCAATTGGCATAGGCGTTCCAATAGTAGCCGATGACCATGAAATGATGGGAGTAGTTTACCGATTTAATTCAATGGAGCACTGGGGGAAAGCAGTCGATGCTATGGTAGAGAACCAGGAATTTGTTTCAATAGTAGAAAAAGCGAATTCCTTGGGAACACTAAAATCCTCAAGAATACTGGTTTCCATGTAAGTTATATATACGTTAAGGGGCGGCACACCGTTCGCCCTTTAGTAGCTAATTAAATAAATTAAAAGACCTAACTTTTGAAAAACACCCTTACCATGATGCTTATTATATGGAATTCAAATCATCTGATGAAATCACCAGACCAGTCTTGGTTACCGAAGCTATTCTTTCCATAAAAAAGTAGATTAAAGTGACGTTATAAAATGTCGCATTTGATAATCTAAAAAATAATGCTATCCTTCAGTCATGTGTATTATTAATTCAATAATGTTTCTCGGCATATTGGGATATTTTGGCTTCAAAGGAGCGAGGTGGGTTGTGAAGACTGTCTACCAAAATAGGGCTTCAATCGCTAACAATATCTACCAAGCCTACAACCTACCTGAGACCTTTTATCAGCGTGTTAAAGTGGTTGGGAAAAGAGACTACAGATAAAAAGAAAAATTACTGTCCAAAGTAATCTAAGATAATTATATCTGAATGAGGCATTTTATTTGAAAATAATAATTTGTTATATAGTAAGACTGTTAGTAGTAATTGACGAAGAAAATATTTAACAAGTTAGAAAAAAGGAATGCCCAATGAATACTAATACCGCTAACGGCTTGCTGTTTATAGTTGCAGGATTAACGCCATTTATAGTGTACCTAGGTTTAGGACCCGAGGGAGTAGGAATTTTAAATGAGGCTAGAGCCGAGCAGCTTTTTGCATATTTGTTCTTTTCTTTGCCAATAGCAATTATGATGGCACGAAGAATTGAAAAAAACTATTTTATGGATGGCGGATTGATTATCATTGTGGCGAGTATGTCGATGGCAATGGTCGCTGATGCTTTGAGGACTACCCCCAATCTGACTGAAATGTCTCATGCAGTAGCAGTCACAGCTTATTCATCGACTATTTTAGGTGTCTCAGTGTGCGGAGCAGGGATTTATAAAACTAATATATTTCCAAAGTGGTTATCGGGTCTTTTTACTGTGGTCACAGCTATTGGCTTTATTCTGTTAGCTACATCAGAACCATCAGCAATAGAGACAAGCATGATTATACTACCATTTCTACTATCTTTTCATGTAATTTTGATTGTGTTAGGTGTCTTCATGATTAGAAGAAGTGATTAAAGCTTCTTGAAAAAATCTGTAAAGATAGAAATGTCTATACTTCTCTCTCTAAACACATAACATTTCTATCAAATCATTGACAGTGCTCTCAATCTCTAAATTAAGAAAAAGTTCTTTTGTAAAATAATAATCTATTATCGAGGTCATATGTACCTATCCAGACACCCCTATATGGCTTATGCCTACCCCTGAAAGCGAAGCAGGTATATAATCAAAGCACCAAGTTGTATTGCAATTATCAGCAACAGAGGTATTACGACAAAGACTAAGTAAGTTCCTAACTTATCTAACCTTTGCTCAACCTTGTGTGTGTAAATATCTATTATCTCTACTGCAGTTTCCTTAGCCATCACTATCCCCAATCTCTAAATGTTGATAACAATATCAAAGCCACTACAGAAAGTATTGCTACCTTGTAAATTATACTGGTCATTTTGTCATCCTGTTCTCTCATTAGAATATATACATCCCTATTGACAAACTTCAAATGCAACCATTTGATGTACCCCTCCCACGGATGGGACAGTGTGGGTGTACAAGTAGTCTCTTCTTGGAGTGTGCAGCAGACGGGGTGTTTACAAGACCCTGAATTAAGTTCATTATAAATACTTATTAATATCAATTAAATAGTCATGCCCACTGAAATAGATCGTAAAATAGCTGTAATATTTGTAGCTGATGTCGTTGGCTATTCCAAACATATGGAAAAGGATGAGAATGCTACTATCAAGAGTTACAATGCTTGTGAGACTATCCTTAATAAACTTTTAAAGAAGTACAAAGGCTCCGTATTTAATACAGCCGGTGACTCAGTATTGGCAGAGTTTCCAAGTGCTGTAAATGCAGTTGAGTGTGGTGTTGATTTCCAGAATGAAATAAAGAAAAGAAATCAATCAGACAAAACAGATGTAAAGCTAGAATTCCGTCTTGGTATCAATATGGGAGATGTAGTTAAGAAGGAAGGTAACCTGATAGGTGATGGTGTTAATATTGCTGCAAGGTTAGAAGCCCTTGCCCAGCCTAATGGTATTACTATATCGAAAAGTGTTTATGACTTTGTAGTACCCAAAACAAAGATGACCTTTAATGATCTTGGTGTTCAGAAGGTTAAACAGAATGAGTTCCATGCTTTTGATATTCTTCTTGATCCTTCACAAAAAAGAACTCTTAAGACTAAGCCTAAATCCAATATGCCTCTCATCGGTGCTATCGCGGCTGCTATTGTAATTGCTTTTGTCGGGGTATTTTATTTCAATACTCTAAGTGATAGCGATAAACAGGTTGCTTCTTCAGAAACTTCATCCAAACCAGTAATTCTTGTAATGCCAATTGAGGCCTCAGGTCTATCCGAGGATCAGAAAGGTTTTGCCAGAGGTATTACTGAGAGTATGATATCGACACTTTCCCGTTATCAAGCGATAAAGGTATTATCTAGTAGCACTAGCTTTCATGCTCAAAAAACTGAAATGCTTGATAATTCCATTAGAGATGAGTACGGCGTTGATTACTTGATAAGAGGTTCGATGCAAGTCATAGGCAGTAACGCTAGGTTAAACCTTGAGATAACGGACTTAAAAAGCAAAGCTGTTTCAGTATCAAAAAAAACAGATTTTCAGTTACAAGAGATTTTTAAAGTTCAGGATGAACTTAGCAATGAAATATTAAGTGAGCTTTCAATCAACATGGGCGTTGGAAAGGGGCAAGGAAGTGATTGGGCAAAACAGTGGAAATCAATGGAAGGTTTTACACTCTATTTAAATTGGCGTAATGAGTGGCGAAAATTTACTAAAAAGGGATACATTAACTCTCTGAGAATGTTAGATGAAATTAAAGGATTATACCCTGGAGAGAATGTTGGAATTATGAATCTTGAATCCTGGCAGCTTTTTCAAAAACTTCGTTTTGGGATAGTTGACAATAAGGATAATGATTTAAAACGCCTTACTTTTTTACTTAATAGAACCTTAGATTTAGAACCAACAAACGTTGACTCCTTGGCAGCTAGAGCTCTAATAGGCATTCAACTTCTTGATAGGGACTGTAAAGATTCCTTATTAGATATAAAAAAGACTGAACAGCTTGGAAGCACGGTTGACACATTAACGATAGCCGGAGGCGTATATCAAACCTGTGGAGAAATGAAGAAGAGTATAAAAGCGATAAGAAACGCTTTAGAGCTGGTACCAAACGACTTTGGCTGGTTTATCACAACAAATCTTGTTATGGCTTTATACAAGGACGGCCAAAAAGATGAAATCTTAAAGCTTATTGGGGACGACATTGAAGCCGAAGATATGGGAAGTTTTGTGCTTGCAATTTATGCTTTTCTTGAACAAGAGAATGGGAACATGGATAAAGCCAAAAAATATCTCGATAGAGCAAAAAAAAATGGATTAAATTTGGTAAGGTTTGAGAACTCTTTGAAGAATCACAAAGAACTACATAAAAAAACTATTAATGGTTTAAAAAAAATAGGCGAATTGGAGTAAATATTTATTCGGCTATTCTGCCATAAAATGTCTTTTGAGCAGACTTTGATAAAGATACTCCTGGTTTTGAGTTATAAGCAAAAACAACTAGATATCTTGTTAAATCACCTATAGTTGGGGTTACCCGGTGCATAGAATTTTTACCCTTAAACAAAACCAAAGTTCCAGGTTGAATTTCTAAAATTGATGGCTTTAAAGTACCTTCTACTATTCTTTCAACCTTCTCAAACGCAAAATCCGCCTTTTCAGAATCTCTAACATCCTTAACATATTCAAATACTCCACCACCTTTCGGCTTTTGAAGAAGTAACGTTACAGCGAAGCTGGAGTTATCAAAATGCCACCCGAGTTCCTGACCCTCGCTTGCATAGTGTACGTTAATCGATGAAAATGGATCCTCATATTCATACAAAGCTTTTTCATTTACTAGGTTAGCTATGAAGTTTTTAAATATGTCAGATTTATAAATAGTCTTCAAGTGAGAATTATTTGGGATTTGGTCTGTTGTTATGCATCCTTTAGAAGAAATAATTTGCCTATTGAAGATATGATCTTCTGCATATTCTTGACTGTTAGGTGTTAGATAAACGTTATGGGTTGATTTTGTGTAGAAAGCTAAATGCTGGTGGGATTTCGCCTCTTTAACCAAATCTGAAACAACTCGTTTATTTAAAAAATCTGGGATTGTTAAAGCACCATCTTCTTCAAGTTTCTTTTTGGAGGAAATAACAAAATCTCTATCTTCAATTGGGCAAGATATAATTTCCAATAAATCTTTTATCAAAGAAGTCTCCCTAAACAGTGCCAATTACTTATAATTATGTTTGCAATCTAAAGCAATACTGAGAATACTTACTAATCTTTAGCAAACTTAAGCAAAATTTTTTTATTATGGCTTTATCGACGAGACCTCTACATTCCAAGTTTGGTAAAATTGTTACAGACGTTAACTTAGACGAGGTTAATGAAAACTATCTTTATCAAGAAATTAGAGAATTATTTGAGAAACATTCTGCTCTTTTGTTCTGCGACCAGACATTTTCAGAAGAGACCCATATAAAATTTGCCCAACTATTTGGTCCACTGGAAAATAGAGATGCAATGGCAACAAAAAAAAATATAAAATTTGAGATTCCCAAGGTATCAAATGAAGATGGGGAAGGATCTGTTTTTGACGAATCTGATCTAAAAACACTCGATCTTAAAGGAAATATGCTTTGGCATACTGACAGCACTTTTCTACCCATCCCAGCTCTTGCAAATATTATTGCCGCAAAGGTAATTCCATCATCGGGAGGTCAAACGGAGCTTGCTTCTACTAGGGTAGCATTGAGAGATCTGCCAATAGGGATATATAAGAAAATTGAAGGACGAAAAATCTGGCATAGTGTTGCCCATTCCAGATCAAAGATCGATAAGAACCTTGCCCAATTAGAAAAAATTTCCCGATGGCCTCCACAGAGCTGGAATTCAATTTTCACAAATCCAGTTACTGGAGAAGACTCAATATATATAGCCTCCCACTCGTATGAAATTGAAGGCTATGATAAAGAGGTTTCTCAGGATCTAATCGATAAAATTATTAACTTTTGCACTCAAGAAAAATATGTTTATTCCCATAATTGGAAAAAAGGTGATGTATTAATCTGGGACGAGAGATCTACTCTTCATAGAGGAAGACCCTGGCCCTATTCTGAACCTCGTACACTAAATAGTATCTGCGTTTCAGTTACTGAAAAAGATGGTTTGCTAAAAATGTAATAAAAAGTTTATTTATTGAACTATCAATATCTCATGATAGAATCTAATTTTATGTTCAAAAATAAGGGGGACTTTTATGACTGAGTACGAAATATATAGTTTGCAATCCAGCAGTTTTATTAATAATGCAATGTTTCAAGTCGGCATTATAATAGCTATTTTCATTGCTTTTAGGCTTGCAAGAGTAACAAACGAAATGGGAGCTGGAGTAATTATGAAAGGGCTGGCCTCTCTGTTTGGGTTGGGTATCGTTTACTTCAATCTGGACATGGCGGCTTGGAGAGGAGATATTTTTCAGATTACCGCTGCTAGGTTGGCTGAATTAAGAGATTCTGGTGTAACAATCACTAAAGGTTCTGCTAACTGGTTGGAACAAACTGGGATAACTTCTACAGATTTTCCAACCCATAACCTTTTTGCCGATGTAGGTTCAGTCATTTTCTCATTGGTTGTGCTAGCGATAATTCTAATTGGCATTTGGGGACCAAAAATGGGGTCTTCATCTGACAAATAAAATTTTTTTGGGGGAGAGAAGACTTATTTCTTCTCCCCTATTTTTAATAAAATTCAAACCATTAAAATACTTAATCTTTTACCTTTAACAATACGCTTCCAGTTCTGCCTGGCTCCAAGGTTGCGTCATGAGCATCGGCGCAATCCTCTAAATTGAAGATTTTTCCAATTGCTGCATTAAGAGCCCCATCTGTGTGTGCGTCATGCAGGTACCCTATAGCTAGCTTTCTATCTTCTTCAGGAAGGATATAAATTAAGGCAATATTTATTTTTAAAGCCTTAAATAAATATGGCCCAAAAGGGAAAACGGGGTTCATATTTTTTGCTCCACCAAAAAGCGATATTGATCCATTCGCTTTTGTTATCTGATGTAGAAGATTAACATTTTCTCCAAACTCTACCTCTATGGCTCTATCAACGCCGGTAGGTGAAAGCTCTAAGACTTTCTTTGCTAAGTCAGGGTCACGATAGTCTAGAATATGATCGGCCCCAGCATTTGAAATATGATCGAACCGAGCTTCTGAACCAGTTGCTATAATCTTTGCTCCAGCCCATTTGGCTAATTGAATGCAGTTGTGTCCAACAGCACCCGCTCCACCAGATATAAATACAGTTTTACCTTTCAATTTTCCGTCACCCAATGTGCAATATGCGGCGGTTAATCCAGGGATTCCAAGACAAGCCCCTGTTTCGAAAGACATATCGTCTGGCATTAATACAGCTTGCTCACTTGGCAAAGATATATACTCAGCAGCAGTACCATTTGGTCTCTGCCATTGACCGTTCCAGATCCAGACACGCTGCCCTACTCTCTCTTTATCTACTCCTGGACCAACAGAGGTAATTATTCCCGATCCATCAGAATTAGGTATAATTTGATCAAACTGAGGTTTCGTAACTCCTGGTCTGCTACCCGCTCTTGATTTAGCATCTGATGGATTTGCCCCTGAAAATCTAATTTCCACTAAGACCTCTCCTTTAGCTGGATTAGGAATCGGAGTGTCTTTATGCTCAAGAACTTCTTTTGCAGGTCCAAATTTAGAATAAACTATTGATCTCATTTTTCTTTCCGTTTTTAAATTTGTTTTAATTTTAAAGAATAAAACTGTTATGTAAAAATTTTTATAGTTAAAAAAATATTTCCTTTTTATAACTTTATACTAAAAAAGAGAGAAAGCGACTTGAGTATTGATAAAAATATCATCGATGCATATACCAAAAGATACAAAAAGTTTGGAGCAACACCGAGAGGAAGTTTTTGGGTTTCAAAAAAGAGACAATATAAAAGATTTGAAATTATCCTTAAAGAAATTCGAAAGATTGCCAATAGCTCACATCGAATAAAGCTTGCAGATATTGGCTGTGGGTATGGGGCTATGGCCGATTATTTAATTTCTATTAATGAGATTAATAACTATAATTATCAGGGATTAGATATCAGTCCAATATTAATAGAACAATGTAATAAAAGATTTTCCCATCCAAATATTAGTTTTTCCTTAGGAAAAAATCCAAATAACTTATGTATGTTTACCATAATGTCAGGTACCTATAATTTATCAATGACCAGAGACGTTTTGGAATGGGAAGAATACTTCTTCAAATGCCTTAGTGAATGCTGGAAATTTACTTCAGACGCAATGATTTTTAATCTTCAAGTTTCTAACCAACAAAGAGTGTCAGATAACAACATTTATTTTGCGGAACCAAGTCGAGTTATAGATCGATGTGTTTCCTATTTTGGGCCCACAAGAACTGTTAAAAGTGAAGACCTCCCCGAGGATATTACCTTTACAGTGGTTAACTCAAACCACTTAAATAGTGCCTAAATGAAGTTAATTTTAATCTTTACAAAAGTACTGCCAAGAGGACATCTATATCCTCTCGTGAATTGTAATGGGCAATAGAAACTCTCAATCGCCCATTTCTTAAACTACATACAATATTTTTTTCCTTGAGCTCATGAGATAATTTTTTGCTATCCATTTTTTGATTAAAAAGTGACAAAATATTTGGAGATCTTTCCGGGGAGTTTATTTCACGAAAAGCGTTCCATTTTGTCCCCTTGATGGTCTTTAGAAGATAGCTAGATAGACTTAAAGAATGCTTCTCAATTCTTGAAGGGTTTAATTCGATTAATTCGCCAACACTTAATTCCAGACCTTTTACTGTTAAATATGACATCGTTGATTGGGTATATTTTCGAGCATTTTTTGGAAAATCTAATTCTGTAGCGCTAGTTTCAAAAGGATTTTGAGTGCTCATCCAACCTGTAGCACGAGGTTGGCTTTCTAAAAGAGTATCTGAAAAATAGCCTAAGGCTATTCCTCCATGCCCTCCTAACCATTTATAGCCACTACTTACCACCATGTCAGGTTTAATATTTATTATATCTATTGGGATTGCTCCAAATGCCTGAGTTACATCCAAAACTAATAGAGCACCAGCTTCATTGGTAGCTTGCCTCAAGCGTTTAATATCTACTTTTGTTCCAGTAGAAAATTGAACATAACTGACACAAATCATTGCAGTTTGTGAGTCTAATTCATTAATAAGACTTTCGGTAAGGTTAGAGCTGCTTGTATCATCAACAAACTTTGTAATGAAATTGTTATTCATTTTTTTCAAAGCTAACCAAGGACGAGTAAGAGATGGAAAATCTGTAGAAACCAAGACTACTTTATTCTTTTTAGGAAATTGAAAAATAAAAGGGACCTGGCTAAGAATTTCGCTAGCACTAGAGCTAATACAGATATTGTCTGGACTTGCATTAAGTAACTTTGCTCCGTTATTTCTTATTGGCTCTAAGAAATCTAACTCCTCCTGATCTGACATTAAGGCGTTTCCATGTCTCGCAACATTGTCCAAAAAACAATGCATTGCTCCGACAGCTGTTTCCGGGACTAAACCAAGAGATGCCTGATTTAAATAAGTATAATCATTTAATGTCTTGTAATTCGATCGATCGGAAAGAGAAGTCATCATATTTTTTGAATTATTCTTTCTCTGTCTCAAATAAAAGAGATAATTGGCGAATATTATCTTCACTACTCTGATCTTTTAGTTTTGTAGGATAATCTCCTGTAAAACAGTGGTCAGTGTAAATTGGGTTTCCAGAGTCTCTTCCATTCTTGTGGCCCATAGCTCGGTACAACCCGTCTATACTTAAGAATGCTATGCTGTCCACATCCAAGAAATCTTTAATTTCAGTAAGAGAATGGTTTGCAGCCAATAGATTCTCTTTTACCGGAGTATCTATTCCATAATAATCAGGATACTTAATAGGAGGTGCTGCTATACGCATATGAACTTCCTTTGCACCAGCATCTCGCATCATTCTAACGATTTTAATTGACGTCGTGCCTCTAACCAAAGAGTCATCTATCAAAATAACTTTCTTCCCATCTACAAGAATTTTATTTGCATTATGCTTAAGCTTTACGGAAAAAGCTCTAATAGACTGCTGCGGTTCAATAAAGGTTCTACCAACATAGTGATTACGAATTATTCCTGTTTCAAATGCAATTTCAGATTGTTCAGCGTACCCAATAGCAGCAGGTACCCCACTATCAGGAACAGGTATGACCATATCAGCCTGTATGAAAGATTCTTTCGCTAATTCCTTCCCAAAGGCCTTACGGCATTGATAAACACTTAAGCCGCCTACAATGCTATCTGGTCTAGAGAAATATATATATTCAAATATACATGGTCGAGCTTTAACAACTGGAAACGGTTTTATGCTCTCTATTGTATTATCAGTTATAACAACAATCTCACCATTCTCAACTTCCCTTACAAACTTAGCCCCTATAATATCTAAAGCGCAGGTTTCTGAGGTAAGAATATACTTCCCATCTAATTGCCCCAATACCAAGGGCCTGATGCCTAAAGGATCTCTAACACCAATTAACTTTTTATTCGTTAATGCTACCAGCGCATAAGCACCTTCTATTTGAGAAAGTGCATCTATGAAGCGTGAAATAGTGTTTCCTTTTTTTGATCTCGCGACCAATTGCAAAATTGTTTCCGTGTCCGAAGTTGATTGGAAAATCGCACCTTCTTTTTTTAGCTCATGTCTAAGAGTAAGCCCGTTAGTAAGATTTCCATTATGTGCAATAGCAAAACCACCCACGGTAAGATCAGCGAATAATGGTTGAACGTTCCTCAATACTGTTCCCCCAGTTGTAGAATACCTAACATGTCCAATAGCCGAGTTACCTACAAGACGACCCATAACGCTCTGTTTAGTAAAGTGTTCGCTTACTAGACCAATTCGTCTCTCAGCATGAAAATGATTTTTATCAAAGGTTACGATACCTGCAGATTCTTGTCCTCTATGTTGAAGAGCATGGAGTCCAAGAGTGGTTATAGGCGCAGCATCCTCATGCCCATAAATACCAAAAACCCCGCATTCCTCTCTAAGACGATCGTCATCCTTAAGCCAACTCATATTTTCTCCTGATGTGCGATTTTAATTCTAGTTTAAGAATAAATATTTAACAGAGGTTATTTCTCTATTTTTGAAAGAATTTATAAAGTATACGATATTTTTTTATTATTCTGATATATTAACAGCAAGAACTGATATCACCCACATTTTTGGAGAACTATTATTAAAGACCGGTCATCAAGCTTTTTTCTAGTCGTCGTTGCCGCGTCGCTCATTATCGCTGCTATGTTTGGTGGTCGAAACTCCCTCTCTCTTACGATACAGGGAATAAATGAAGTCGATACTCTAGATTATCTTCAAATAAGTTTTGCGTTTGCCTTGGGTCAACTGGTCATGGGTTTTATATCTCCATTTGCTGGAATGATTGCGGATAAATTTGGTTCTGGGAAAACTCTTTCGACTGGTATTCTTTTATCATTACTTGGATGTCTTTTCATACCATTTTCAACCAACCCTATTAGCCTATCTATTGCGCTTGGAATAGTTTCGGCAGCCGGAACCGGCTTAGCAGGGTTACCCATTATCTTGGCATCTGTAAACAAATTGGTCCCAGCTGAAAGGTCAGGAATGGCTTTCGGTATAGTAAATGCGGGTCAATCGCTTGGGCAACTCATTATTGCCCCTCTTGCAGGCTTAGTTATTGTTAATTTTGGATGGATAACATTCATATATGTTTTGTGCCTGACCTTTATTTTGGTGCTACCGTTCTCATTTATTCTTAGAACAAGAAATAGTGAAACGGTTCAAACTCAAGAAACAGGTTTAAATCTTTTTGACACTCTTTCTATTGCATTCAAGACACCGAGTTACATTTATTTGGTATCAGGCTTTTTTGTCTGCGGCTTTCACGTTTGGTTTATTGGTACTCATATGCCCGGAGTAATTGCAGTTTGCGGTTTGCCCCCTACTGTCTCTGGATGGTCATTGGGTCTAATAGGACTTTTTAACATTGTGGGAAGTATTTTTGCTGGCTGGTATATTTCACGCTATAGCATGAAGTTTTTTCTTTCATACATTTATTTAGGTAGGTGTGTAATCGTTTTATTGTTTCTGATGTCCCCAAAGGATGTAATATCCGTTCTTCTATTTTCTGTTGCACTTGGTTTTACCTACTTCTCAGTGATACCTGCCACAGCTGGCCTAATAGGTAAAATGTTTGGCGCAAAATTTTTGGCAACACTTTTTGGCTTTGCAATTTTTTCTCATCAAATCGGGGGCTTTCTGGGTGCTTACCTTGGAGGCTATTTTTATGACCTGAATGGTGATTATACAGTTGTTTGGCTGCTAGATGCAGGTTTAGCAGTTTTTGCAGCTTTAATTCATCTGCCAATAAAAGAGCGCCTTGTTTATGAGGACCCCGCAACTACTTAGAGATAGTTAAATTGAAAAATATAATTCAAGGAAAAGTTGTTTACTTAGTAAACCCAAAGGCTGGTAAACTTTCTATTAAAAAAAAAGAGAAAGTTATTTCTCAAATTAATCCCAATAACCAGGAAGACATAATCTTCACTAAGACGAGTCAAGAGTCCTCAACTCTTGCTCGACACTACATGAAAAGAAAAGCTTTAGTGATAGCATGTGGTGGAGATGGAATGATAAATTTAATTGCACAGCAAGCAATAGAAACATCGAGTGTAATTGGGATATTGCCCTTTGGAAGGGGAAATGATTTTGCTAGATCTCTAGGTATAAAATCGATAGGGCAGGCGATTGATAACCTCAAACAGAAGAAAGTCACTGAATGTAGATACCTAGACTTGAAGTTTTCTAATAATAGCAAAATAGCTTTAACGTGTGCTGGAGTTGGCTTATTAAGTGAAGCAGCTTTTCGAGCATCAAAGATTCCTTTGCTTAAGGGAAGCTTTCTATATGCAGTCTCAGCTTTGATTTGCTTTATTAACCTTAAAAACCATAAATATGCAGTTACAATAAATGAAAAAAAAAGAACTCAAGAGGCCTTGATCCTTGCAGGAGCAGCAGCTCCATACACAGGAGGCGGAATGTTTATTGCGCCAGACGCAACCAAGAGAAAAAGTGAGTTGAATTTATTATACGCAAATGGCTTAAAAAGATTCGATGCAGTGAAATTACTAATTAAAGTTTTTTCTGGATCTCATATTAAACATCCAGCTGTCACAAATACTCATACTAAAAGTTTCAAGATAGAGGCAACGTCAAGTGATAAATGGAGTTCAATTGTTTCCGGTGATGGAGAGTACTTGGGTGATTTACCAGTTCAAATAAGCTTGGGAAGAAAGCCCTTAAATGTATTGAATTAATAATAGTATATTTTTTATACTAACTAAAGCTATCATCTCCTACATTAATCAAAAAATCACCAAAAAACTCATTAATCTTCGGTTCAAAGATCGTTCCTGAAGCCCCATAGAGGTAAATATTTTTCGTCCTTGTATTTATGCCCACACCATTTGAACGGCCGGTGTCTAATAAGTCTATGATTATGTTGGAGACTATATTTTTCTTATTAAAAGAAACCTTACATACAAATAGATCCTCATCGTTCGGTACTATCTGAAGGCTTGATCTTTCTTTATGTTTAAAAAGTTTCTCCTCCAAAAATTTAAAAAATAGGTTTTTACTCTTTTCATTGTTTATCTTTTCGGCTGCTTTGGGATACCAATCTATCAAAACAGAATGATCCATAAAAATTACTCTTTCAGAAATAGTCTCCGTCACGATATTTCGCTTTTGGGATATGTTCTCAACCAGAAATGCAAATAGCTAATTAACGCAGCTATTAACAAAAAATAAAATCCTTTTAGAAGAGTAACTTCAAAAAAATAGGATGATTGTGAGGAGAAAACAAGGAAACTTGCAAGAAATATATCCAACATTGCAAGTCTATGAAGATTAACTCTTCTTAGAAGAGATATTGGGAAATTATTAGTAAAGAGTCTAAAAATTGGTATTAAAACTCCAAAGATCAAAATTGAAAAGCCCAATAAAAAATTCTTACTTTCAATTAATGTTACTACCAAAGAAAAAACTGAAAACTCAGATTTAAAAAGCCAAAACTCTTTAATAATTGCAAAGGGAAGAAAAAGCCCCATCCCTAAAGCAGCAGCCTCAACAATAGAAAGAATAAATAAAGGAAACACTCAACAAAACCCTTTCATTGATTAAATCTAAAATATATTATCTTGACATCAAAAGAGATAATCTAACAGACTTAATATTTTTAATAGTCTTAATATACAATAGAAACA
>CACFNV010000038.1 GCA_902567635.1 uncultured Alphaproteobacteria bacterium | reverse complement strand
GTGCAAAAGTTGAGGTCAAGGAATGCGGGAAGACAAGAACTTTTTCTTGTCCGTATCACAGCTGGACCTACGGTCTCAACGGAGAGCTCAGAGGAATGCCTCAGCCCCATGGTTTTGATAAATTAGACAAAGAAAGGTTTGGACTGGCAGAGTTACCAGTCTTTGAACATTTTGGAATGATCTGGGTTATTCCGTCATTTGATGAAAAGAAAGTCAACATGACTGAGTGGCTCTTGCCAATGGAGGAACAATTTCGAGCATTGAATCTTGAAAATCATACGATATACAAAAAGTGGAGTTTACCAAGAAATATGAGTTGGCGGTTGGCACTGGAAGGTTTTCAGGAAAATTATCACTTTTGTTCCGCTCATGAGCATACTGCTTGCTCTGGATATCTGGACAACCAGAGCGTTTTCATTAATCATTACCCTCATGTCAGGCACTCTGTACCCTTATGGAAAATTAGGGAATTGAAAAACCAACCTCCAGAAAAATGGAATTACAGAGAATATTTCATGACCCAAAACTACTTATTTCCATGCAATTTTGTGCAAGTGATGACGGACCATGTTTACGTACATACCATAATCCCAACAGGTCCTGGAAAATGCATTTTCAAATGTATGATGCTAATATCAGAACCTGCAAAAGATGAAAAAGCAAAAATCTATTGGGAAAAAAATTATAATGTTGTCAAAGAAGTATTTGACGAAGATTTTGAGATTGGTGAAGCAATCCAATTTGGCCTAGGAACCAATGCGAATGAAAACTTTATTTTTGGAAAATATGAATGTGGTCTCCATTGGGGTCAGAAAGCAATAGATGACGCATTAGCAGGAAAATTGAGAGCTTAGCCTAGGCATCTTTAAGTTTCAAAAACTATAAATAAACTAGCTATAATGAGTTATAAAAATTCGTGATATTAATTCCTTCAATATTTTTGCTCCAACCATCGCAGTTAAATTATGGAAATCTCTGCGTGGATTTAACTCTACGATGTCAGCTCCAACCAATCTTCCTTTAAATGCTCTCAAGAAATCCAAAAGAAAACGGGTAGACATGCCCCCAGGTTCAAAATGAGAAACCCCTGGGGCAAATGCAGGGTCAAGAACATCTAAATCAATGCTGCAAAAAACTGGTCCCTCAAATGTAATTTTGTTTACCTTACTCAAATCGCTCATTTCGTAAATTTCGACCCCAAAATTTTCGGCTTGCTCTTTTTGATGTTTATTAAGAGTTCTAATTCCTACCTGCACCAATCTTTGCAATTTTCCGCTTTCCATTAGCCTAGCAAACGGAGAAGCATGGCTATATCTGTTACCCAGAAGGCTGTCGTAGAGATCAGGGTGAGCATCAAAATGAAGAATATTTAAAGATGGATATATTTCTGAATGTGCGTCAATTGTTGGCCAGGATACGGAATGGTCACCTCCCAATCCTATTAAATGATCTCCGTTTTGCAAGAGATCTAATATTGCGCTCCTTATTTTAGAAAATGCTGCTTGGCCTTTTAAATTTTTTAAATTTAGGTTGCCAGCATCTTCCCAAATTCCCTCACTACCTAAATCAAGACCATTTTCAGAAAACATGTTTGATGAACCACAAATCAAGGCTTCTTTAATTTTGTCAGGTCCCAATGCTGGACCCATCATAAAACTTGAATTATTATCTTGGGGCAGTCCTATAATTTTTAACGTCATTTTTTATAATTTCATCAATATGATTACACGTTTATTAGTTTGGGAGATTAATCGTACCATTCATGTATCTTACAGAAGACCCTCCTATATGCACTCTATCTTCTATCAGTCTACAGTTAAGAAGGCCTCCTCTGTCTGAGCATTGATAAGAAGTAAGTGCTTTCTTGTTAAGCTGTTTTGCCCAATAAGGTACTAATAAAGTATGAGCAGATCCGGTCACAGGGTCTTCATTAATTTTAGAGTTTGGGTAAAAGCATCTACAAACAAAATCTGTAGTAGCGCTCTGTGCACTAACAATTAGTCCTCTGGAATCCAATTGTGAAACTTTGTCAAAATCTAGTTCAAGTCTTTTAACATCCATCTCGCTATTCAAAATGGCAAGATAATCATCAATTCCCCGATACATCATTATGGGCTGAAGTTTAAGCGCTTCTTTGATCTTATCATCGATCTCGACTGGTATAGGTGTATCTTTGGGAAAATCCAAATAAATAAGATTTTTTTCCTTTACAGCCCTAAGTTTTCCTCTATTTGCCTGGAAGGTTATTTCTTCTGAATTTTTATCTAGATATTCATCGAATAGTATTCTTGCACTCGCCAAAGTTGCGTGACCGCATAATCCCATTTCACATTCAGGCGTAAACCAACGAATATAGAATGGATTTAGAGAAATATTGACAAATGCAGTTTCAGATAGGTTATTCTCTGAAGCGATAGATTGCATTATTTCGTCCGGCAGCCACTCCTTGACTATGCAGATAGCTGCAGGATTTCCCGAAAAAAGCTTTTCAGAGAAAGCATCAACTTGGTAAATTGGTATTGAGCTCATGATTTACAAGAGTCTCCCGCTTATTTAAATAAGATGTGTTTTTTATATTTTAAATGACATAAACAAAGTTTGCCAATTATAAAATTATCATTTTAATTATCCTTTAATAGCTTTGCAAAAATATGCAATTCCGCATAATGTCTTGTTCAGGATAGTTAGCAGAATTTAAACAATGGATAGTGTTTACAAAAAATCACTTTTTGACATACCAGATAACGTTATTTACTTGGATGGTAACTCTTTAGGACCTTTGCAAAAAGGCATTTCAGAGGCGTCTGAACGAGTTGTCAAAGATGAATGGGGGAAAAAACTAATAAAGGGATGGAATGAAGAAAACTGGATGAGACAGCCCTCAATAGTCGGGAATAAAATTGCGAAAATTGTTGGTGCCACAAAGAACTCAATAGTAGCGGGGGACACTCTATCTATAAAACTCTATCAAGCTTTAGCTGCAGCTATAAATATGAGGAAGGATAGAAAAATAATACTTACTGACTCTGGAAACTTTCCATCAGATCTTTATATAGCGCATGGATTAATTGAGAGTTTAGGCAATAATTTTGAGTTAAAAGTTGTTAAACCAGAAGATCTAATCACATCAATAACCTCGGAAGTTGGTGTAGTTATGCTTACCCATGTTGACTATAGAACTGGTAGAATGCATGACTTAGAAAAAATTACCTCTTGTGCCCAAAAAAATGGCTCTGTAATGCTGTGGGACCTAGCCCATAGTGCTGGCGCCGTTCCAGTAAATCTAAAAAATTGCAAATGTGAATTTGCGGTTGGGTGTACATACAAATTCTTAAATGGTGGACCAGGAGCCCCTGCCTTTATTTACGTAAGACCAGACTTAATCAAATCTTGTTACTCTATCTTGAGAGGATGGCTTGGACACAAGTCCCCATTTGATTTCGACTATAACTTTAAAAAAGCTGAAACCATTGACGGCATGAGAGTTGGGACCCCTCCAGTGGTTCAGATGTCAATCCTTGAAAAGGCGTTAGAAATTTGGTCGGATATAGACATGAGAGATGTTAGAGAAAAAAGCATTCAACTTTCAGAGTTATTCATTAATAACATTGAAGAAAAATGTCCTGATGTTGAGTTAGCTAGTCCCAGAGATCCAGAAAATCGCGGTTCTCAAATTTCATTTTTCTATAACAACGGTTATGCAGCTATTCAAGCGTTAATAGATAAAAATATTATCGGTGACTTTAGAGCTCCCAACATTATGCGCTTCGGAATCAGTCCACTTTATAACAATGAAAATGATATTTTGCAGACAGTTGATTCCTTGGAGGGAATAATAAAGAATAAGACTTGGAATCAGAAAAAATTTCTGCTCAAAAAACCAGTCACATGAGATTTATGAAATAAAAAACAATGATAGCATTCGCTTTAGCAGTTTTTTTTATGATTGTTACACCTGGACCTGCTGTTTTAGCTTTGGCTGGAGTAGGAGCAGCCTTTTCTTTTAAGGTAGGTTTGAAATTTCTAATAGGCCTAACATTGGGATACTTATTAGTTTGGGCTATTGTAATTACTGGGTTCGTTTCAATAATATTCTCAATACCTTATATGAGAACAATCTTTCTTATTATTTCTTCAGCCTATTTAATATATCTTTCCTTAAAGATAATGCTTAAGGGCTCCGAAATTGCCTTTATAAATCCAGAAAACAGCCCAACCTTACTGGACGGGATTATTCTGCAATTAGTCAATCCAAAGGCTTACGCTTTCCATTCTATTCTTCTCACTGGTTTTATTGTCTTTCCAAATAATTTTCTCCTTGAGACCTCATGGAAATTTATTGTTATGAATTTAATATGGATACCACTCCATATTGGATGGCTGTCGCTTGGAGTATCAATCGAAAAAATAAATCTTAGTCCATACACTCAGAGAAGGATTAATATTTTTATGGGAACATCTCTCATGCTTGTAGCACTATTAAGTTTTTTTTCGATAAGACAAATTTAAATACCTACTGTACATTATTTTATTTTGGACTAGGTTCTTGTTAAAAGTTAAGAGGAAATTTTGTCTGAAGACTGGCTATATCAAGTAAGAATCAAGGTTCAAAAAGAAATTGCGGAAGCTATAAGGTTTAACTATGTGAATAAGATCGCAGAAAAAATAATAACCCTAGCAAAAAAACATAAAACTTCTTTAGTCTGCACTCTCGATGCGTTTACTGGATATGTCAAAGAAGCAGAAAAAAATGGGGTTGATGGCTATCCGCTATACACTTGGACTAAAAGAACTATTGAGAACAAAGAGAAAGTAAAAAAGCATTCTGAGGCATTTGCATTCTATTATAAAGAAGAACAAGTATACTCCAAGAAAATAGCAAAGAAGCTACATAACGATTTATTAGTTTTGTATGATGTGGGAGAAATAAAAGAGCTAAGACTAATAGATACCAATCCCGACAACAACCCTCAACCGCCTCCTCAAAAATAGAGAATTACGCATTTGATAATACAAAAAAAGCACTTCTTATGAATTTATTAATCTTATTTTTCTTGGGCCTATGTTGGGGGCTTTCTTTTACACTAAGTAAGATCGCAATGCAGGCAGGCGGGACACCCATAGGACTTACATTTTGGCAAAGTTTAACAGCCGGGGTTCTGCTTCTTGGATATGTGTATTGGAGACACAGTCATTTTTTTGTACCTCGAGAGCTATACATCCCAATATTAATAATTTCATTACTATCAGTTGTTGTACCAAATATAATTTTCTACTCAGCAGCCTCTCATTTAGATGCAGGCATTTTATCTATTTCAGTCTCTGTTATCCCTCTCTTTACATATTGTATAGCTCTGACGTTAGGGTTGGATTCCTTCAAATTGGGTCGCTCTATAGGATTACTATTGGGGTTTTTGGCCTTAATTACCTTGACAGTTCCTGAAAGCAGTCTTCCCAACAAAAAAGATATACCCTGGGTTCTACTTTCCCTTGTATGCGCCCTCTGTTATGCTCTTGAAAACATATACATTGACACTCTAAAATTAAAAAACTTCGGCCCAATCCGACTAGTTTGTTGCATTAGCATAGTATCCGTAGTTTTAACACTTCCTTTAACGTTAGCCACCGACCAATTTTTCTTTCCAAAAATATCAAACCCCGACTTGCTATTTTCTGCATTAGGGCTTGGTTTAATAGGAGCTACTGCCTACTCAGTTTTCATTTTTTTGATAGGACGAGCTGGTTCAGTGTTTGCAAGTCAGACGGGTTACCTAGTAACATTCTGTGGAGTTCTTTGGGGAATAATATTACTTGGTGAAAGTCATTCAATATATGTTTGGATTTCTCTATTTTTAATTATGGCAGGAATATTTTTAGTTCAGCCTCGTGAAACCAAAAAGGAAGGTCCGATTAGTAATTCGGTAAAGAGGTAGATTATGAATAAAAAGAAAGGCTTAAATTTTTATAAAAACCTAAATTTGCGCGAAGAAAAAAACGATGAAAAAATTAAATTCGTATATGAGGAGTGGGCCGAAAACTATGATACAGATAACGATAATTTATTAGGTACAGTCTCTCAACCTCGATGCGTAAAGTTGGTTGCAAAGGAATTAAAAGATAAAACAGCAGAAATGATTGATATCGGATGCGGCACTGGTCTAGTTGGGGAGCACCTTGAGGCTCTTGGATTTAAAAAATTTGATGGCATCGACATATCTGAAAAAATGCTTGAGTTCGCTAAGACACGTGGATATAGAAAATTACAGCTAGGGAGTTTAACCAAAAAACTTCCAATCAATGATAATGTTTATGACGTAACTTTTTGTGTAGGCGTATTTACCCATGGACATGTTAAGTCAGACCGTGTCTCAGAATTGATACGAATAACAAAACGAGGTGGATTGATATGTTTCACTGTAAATGAAGGTGTTTTTGAGAAATACGGATTTAAAAATACAATACATAAATATGAGAAGAAGAAAAACTGGGAAGTATTATTCTTGGGTAAAGACGACTATATGACAAAGAAACAAGTGCAGGGTTATTATTGCTTGGCAAGACTTAATTAACTTTGTAATTTTTCTGTTAGATATTGAAAACAGTTTCTGCTGTTTTAAAGAAAAGAAGCTATTTTCAAAATAAAAAATATAAAAATTTTTACTTTGGTCTGGACTTCATAATAATTGTGCTTGTGGTTCTGAACACATCTTCCTTTTTTTGATTTTGCAGTATCGCCTGATATCTAACAAACCCAATTTCTGGTTTGCTTTTTGAAATACGGCTTTCGAGAATCTCGACCTTACCTTTTAGTACGTCATCTGGGCGTACAGGTATAGGCCAAACCATTTCTTCATGCCCAGGCGAACCCATAGTAGTCTCGTGAGACCAAAACTCTTTGTGCATCATACCCAACCAAATTAAAGCTGTCATCCAACCACTAGAAATAAGACCTTTAAAAATTGTTTTCTCAGCTTCAAGTTCGTCGAGATGGAAAGGAAAGGGATCATATTTTTTTGCAAAATCTATTATTTCCTTTTTTCTAGGAATATATTCTCCCAACTCAAAAATATCACCGGTATGATAATCCTCCACATATTTTTTCATATTAACTCCTTTTTTTAAAAATTCTTAAAAATCAGTCGCAAACCCTTTAAACTTGAGTGAATTCTAAACCAATTTTTCTCATAATTAAATTAATCTTGTTAACGATTTTTCCCGCTTCTTAATCTTTAATTTTCTGAGAGTATATTTTTCATTGATTTCGATGTAATCTTTATTAGTAATTTCGAAACAAAGAAAATTCAATGCCAACTAAAAGCAAGGATTCAAATAAATTTTCAGCAGGTTCCGCTTGGATGGGAGACAGAGTAATTCCTATTGCTGATGCCTCTATACCCGTCACAGATTGGGGTTTGACTAGATCTGACATAACTTATGATGTGGTCCCGGTCAGGCTTGGTGCTTTTTTTAGGCTGGATGATTATCTTGATAGATTTTTTGTATCTATGGAAAAACTATCTCTTAATCCCAAAATAACCAAAAACGAGGTTAAGAACGCTCTTCAAAATATGGTTTCTGTAACCGAATTGAGGGACAGTTACGTTTCCATGGTTTGCAGTAGAGGTAGACCACATATTCCTGGGAGCCGAGATCCTAGAGATTGCATAAATTATTTTTATGCTTGGTGTGTGCCATTTATACATGTAATAAAACCTGAAATAGCACAAAAAGGTGCAACGGCATTGATATCTACCTCTGCTTTAAGGATACCGGACACTAGCGTTGACCCAACTGTAAAGAATTATCATTGGGGAGACTTTAATAAAAGTCTTATAGAAGCTAAAAGTAAAAACTTTGAAACCGCTTTCCTCTTGGATCAAAAAGGAAATATAACTGAAGGACCAGGTTTTAATATCTTCGCCGTGAAAGATAATACTGTGCTTACACCCAATACAGGAGTATTGAAAGGTATAACAAGAAAAACAGTTCTAGAAATAGCTGAACATTTGAATTTAAAAACAGGGGTGAGAGAAATCTCTAAAACAGAGTTTTTTGAAACAGATGAAGTTTTTATTGCGACATCAGCTGGAGGCATTACCCCTATTGTAAAAGTTGATGACCGAATTTACTCTAACGGGCAAATCGGAGCAATCACCAAACGAATTGCCACAACATACTTGGAATGGATTAGTGAACCTAAATTCAGAACAGAAATAGATTATTCCCTGGCAATTAACACGCAGTAATTTAGGTGTTTGGCAGGAGAATATAATTTGAATATCATTGCTCTTATAGAAAGTGGTATTAGCCCTTTGCTACTATTTGGTCTTGCCTTGTCTCTAGGCGCTCTACATGGGTTAGAACCGGGTCACTCTAAAACTATGATGGCTGCGTACATTGTTGCTATTAAAGGAAAAGTCAGAGATGCAATAATTTTAGGGGTATCCGCTGCCATAAGTCACTCAATCATAGTTTGGATTTTGGCTTTCTTTGCTCTTATGTACGGAAATGAAATGATTGGTGAACAAATCGAACCTTGGTTCTTAATATTTTCAGGTATTATTATCATTGGAATTTCCCTTTCAGTATTTTGGAACCAGCTTAAATTTGCACGACATTCTAAACATCTCCATCATCATGATAATCATAGCCACCATCACGATGGCAATAATCAGGTAATTTTTGACGCTCATGCACAAACCCATGCCAATGAGATAAAAGATCGTCTATCTTCTGGCCGAGTTGGTATTTCACAAACTATATTATTCGGTTTTTCGGGAGGACTTATCCCTTGCCCTGCAGCTATAACCGTCTTCTTAATTTGCTTAAATCTCGGAAAAATCAGTTTAGGGTTTGTGTTAGTTGGCGCTTTTTCTCTTGGTTTAGCTTTGACCCTTGTCTTAATTGGAAGTATAGCTGCTTTAGGGACAGGTTTTATAGCTAAAAAGACTGGTTTTTTTGATCTGTTATTTGATCAAGCCCCCTACTTATCAAGTTTTATAATAGCCTTGATCGGCTTTTTATTTATATATCTTGGTTATTCTCATTTTATTTTTCATATTCATTAGAAAATCAAAGTGTTTCTATTTCAAACATATATCGTGATATAATCATTCTTTATATTAAAGCTTTATGAGATAGAAAAATATGCTTTGGAATTCAAGAACTTTAAATGCGAACGGAATTGAAATTAAAGCCGTGATTGAAGGGGAAGGCCCCTTGATTGTGCTAGTTCATGGATGTCCTGAAAGCTGGTTTAGTTGGAGACATCAAATTCCTGTTTTGGCTGATGCCGGATACACTGTGGCCGCAATTGATGTAAGAGGGTACGGGGGATCTTCAAAGCCGCACCCGATAAATTCCTACAGTATGAGGGAACTAACCAAAGATATAATTGGCGTGATAGATGCTCTTGCTTTTGATAAAGCCATATTAGTTGGGCACGATTGGGGAGGACCAATCGTCTGGAATACCGCCGCTCTTAATGAGGAAAGAATATCTGCGGTTTTGGGCCTTTCAGTACCATTCTTCCCAAGGGGTAAAATCTCTACTATTGATTTGTTTAAAAAAATTTATGAAGGAAAATTCTTTTATCAATTATACTTTCAAGAAGAGGGTGTTGCTGAAAAGGAGTTCGAAGCAAACATAAAAAAATACTTGGAACTAACCTATTTTTCAATAGATGCTCGAGGTATGAAGTATCAGAAAGAAAACGCTATAAATGCTAGCCTAAAAGGACCAGATGCAAATTACTTAGATGGTATTCCAGTATTTAAAACTTATCCAAACTGGATAAAAAAAGAAGAAATGGATTACCTAATAGGTGAGTTTCAAAGAAGCGGAATGAGAGGCCCGCTTAATAGGTATAGAGCGCAACAAATTGATTTTGAGGAACTTTTAGAATTAACGGGTAAAAAGATAAAACAGCCAGCAGCATTTTTAACTGGGTCAATAGATCCAGTGAATTTTTTTACTGGGTCCAATTATAAGAGTTCTGATGACCTTAAATCTAGGATAGAGAAAAATTATGAGCACTTGATTTATGCAGAATTACTTGAAGATACAGGGCATTGGATACAGCAAGAAAAACCAAAGGAAGTGAATGAATTTATATTAAAGTTTTTGTCACAGATTTGAATTTGTTAATTGAAAAATAGTTATATGAAAGAAGAATTGGATACACCCGCAGTCTTAATTGACATGGACATTGTTAAAGAAAACATCCAGGCATATCAGAAATATTGTAACGGAATTGGAATAAATCTTAGACCCCATATTAAGACTCATAAGATACCTGAATTAGCTAAATTACAACTTAACGAGGGCGCAGTAGGTATTACCTGTCAGAAGATTAGTGAAGCCGAGGCGATAATCTCAGAGGGAGGTATCAGTGATATATTAATAACCTATAATATTATTGGTCAAAAAAAACTGATGGCTTTAAAAAAACTGTCTAAAAGAGCAAATATAGCGGTAGTTGCAGATAGTGTGTATTGTCTAGAAGGTTTATCAAGAGCTTTTGAGGATAGTAAAAAAAAATTAAGAGTTCTAGTGGAATGCGATACAGGAGCGAACCGATGTGGAGTAATTTCACCATCTGCTGCATTGAAACTAGCTAAGGTAATATCCTCAAATAATAATCTTATTTTTGGAGGACTTATGACATATCCTCCCATTTCAGAACCAGAAAAAGTTAATTCCTTCCTAGCTGAAGCTAAAGACCTTATTGAAAAAAATGGTATAAAGGTAGAGACAATTTCTATTGGGGGCTCTCCAGACATGTGGAAAGTAAAAAAAATACCGATCGCAAATGAATACAGGATTGGTACTTATATTTTCAATGATCGGTCCCTTTTACACCGCGGTGTGTGTAAAGAGAGAGATTGTGCTCTAACAGTCTTAGCAACAGTAGTTTCTACGCCTACTGACTATCGAGCTATTGTTGACGCTGGATCAAAGGTTCTCACTTCTGATTTATTCGGTCTTGAAGATTATGGGAGAGTGCTCAGTAAACCTCATTTAAAAATTTGTCAACTAACTGAGGAGCACGGCACAATAATATCCGAAAACCCAACAGGTCTGAAGATCGGGCAACAATTAAAAATAATACCGAACCATGCTTGTGTAGTTACAAATATGCTGGATAGCGTCATTTTTGTGGCGAATGAAATGCCAATCAAACATCAGAAGGTTATTGCTCGAGGAAAAGTGTGGTAAAAACAAATTACAAATTTAAAGTATGCGTTGCCAGATCAAATTTATCTACATTTATAGAAAAGCTTAAGCCTTTTTTCATATCATAGGCATCAGTAACAGTGCCTGTTGTTATAATGCTATCAAGCTGTAACCATTCTTCGTTCTCCGAACAAAAATTCACGTAAGCTTTCAATGCTTTTATAGGTCCCTCACCCAAAATATTTTTAGCTCTTCCTATTTCAAGTATTTTATCGTTCCTCATTAAGGAAATTTTAAAATCCTTAAGATTAAGCGCTATTTCCTCCCTTAATTCGTTATTCTTGGGCATCTCTATTTCTTCTAAGATTTTATATTGGCCGTGGAGGCCAAAACCCGCAACTGTGTCTGGCAATGTAAATTTCCAGTCCTTAAATACTGATTGAACTAACTCAACACCCAAACCAAAATGAGAGCAACATGATAACAACTCATAGTCATTCATATTCTTATTTGGGATTTCAACCAATCTAAAGAAAATTTCTGGTTCAAGCTTTGGTTCCAAGAATTTTTCTAGATTAAAAACATCATTTTTCTCAAGGATAGTTGATGAATACATACGTCCAAAAATTGGAGCGTTTACATTATACTGATCCCAGATAGTTTTATTGGTGAAACCAATCTTTATTCCTTTTTCTTTTTCTCCCCTAAACTGTCTTAATCGGTGAATTTCATTCGAGACTTTATATGCTTCTGTAACGTTAAAGTTTTCTAAAACAGAGCTAGGTAAATCTGCATTTATTTTGGTCGACAGGCAGTCTAAAAGATATTTGGGAATTTGTTTTTTTTCTATCATGGGAAATAAACCGTTGAGTTACCAGATTCCCATTTTATATATTTTTTTTGACATGAAACAAACATTTCTGAGTCTAAAAAGTAATTAAGCCAATCATTCAGATTCCTCCATTGGATTCCATTAAACCAATCAATATTTATGAAAGCAAACTGTCTAACAAAAGGGAAGACAGCAACGTCACACAAACTCATCTTATTTCCAAAAAAATACTTTCCTTTTTGAAACCTGTCTAAGTCTTTTAATATATCAGTTGCTATCATTCTATTACCCTCAAACTCGTCTTTTGGATATCGGCTGCTATACTTAGTTTTATCAAGATAAGGTTTAAATTTATCTTCAATAAGATTAATTACCTCAAACCCTTCGTCCGGCATATCAAGCCAGTTTTCTGGATCATTTTGATTCAAAGCCCAGAGCATAATATCTAAACTCTCATCAATTACACTTTCGTCTGTTACAAGACAAGGTACGGTCTTACTAGCAGAAACTTCAATAAATTCCTTTGGCTTTTCTTTAAGTACGACCTCTCGAATCTCAACTTTTATATTAGCGCTGGACAAAGCTAATCGAGCCCTAATCGCATATGGACACCGCCTAAAACTGTATAGAATGGGAGTTTCTTTAACTTCCAAAATCACCCCTTGCGTTTAAATATTAATAATATTTAATCCAAAAAATTTCGGATTAAATTTCACTCAATCAGTTTCCATAGGCAATGTGCTATCCATTGCCCACTCACTCATAGAATTATCATATATCTGCATATTTTTGAATCCCAATTGTCTCTGGATAAAAGCATTAAGAGTGGCGGCTATTCCTCCACCACAATAATTCAAAATATTATCATCCGAACTAATATTTTCCTGAGAAAAAACTTTAATTGCCTTTTCCGGGGAGACTAACTTACCAGTTTTACTATCCACCAGCTCATGGAACGGAATGTTTAAGCTACCTGGAATTCTACCAGGCCTTCCATATCTTGGGTTTTCACCTTTGTGAATGTCACTTGTTAGAGCATTAAGCAATATACAGTCGTTTTTGTTCATAGCTCCCAAGGTCACATCCTTATCGACAAAAACCGATTTATCAATATTTTCTTCAAACTTTGCATGGCTGTAACTCGTAACAGACGTTTCTATTTCATAACCAAGCGCTTCCCACTCTTTAATACCACCATCTAAAATACTTACTCTTTTGAAGCCCAAAATGAAAAGCATCCACCAGACGCGTGTTGCCCACTGAACACCATTTCTGGAATAAAGAATAATGTGAAATGGATCCCCTACACCCAATTTCATAAATCTTGAAGCTAATTCATGATAGTCAGGTAATGTGAAACTATAGGGACTTTTTTGTTCAGACAATTCTTCCTGTAGATCTAAAAATGCCGCGGTGGGAATATGTTTTTTTTTATAGTTTTCTAACCCACTTACAACATCATAAGGTTTTGATGGGTGATCATCGGTATAGTGAAGGTAGGCTGTACAGTCATAGAGTCTAATAGTTTTATCGGTAAATCTCTCCTTTAACCACTCACAGCTAACAATTTCTTCTGGAAATTTCCATTGATTTATTTTGTTTCTCATTGGCATCATCTTAGGGCTCTAAATATATACAGCCCCCTCCTTTCCTTGACTCTAGCATATCATGAGCTTCTTTTGCATCTTTAAGGCTAAATGGAGAAAAATTGCTTACACCTAAAACACCAGTCTCAAATGCCTTAAAAACAGAAGCGGCCATTTGCTTGTATATTTTGTAGGATTTAAAATAATGAAATAGAATTGGTCGGGTAACAGTTAAAGATTTTTGTGCTAAGGTGGTCATCAATAATGGATCTACCGCTCCTGACGACTGTCCAAAATTTACTAAAAAACCACAAGGAGCTAAAGACTCCAGAGATGAGTTGAATGTGTCTTTACCAACTGAGTCAAAAACAACATCAACTCCTTTACCTCCAGTGAATTGATTTATTTTTTTTGAGAAGTCATGTTGATTGACTACAAGTGTTTCATTACATCCATTAGCCTTAGTCTCGGCAACTTTTTTCAAATTGCTAACGCTCCCAATAACCTTTACACCTAGTGAGCTAGCCCACTGACACAAGAGCCTACCCACACCCCCTGCTGCCGCAGTAACCAAGATTGTTTTTGTCTTATCTATTACTGTTATTCTGTTTAAAAGCATTTCGACAGTCATAGCTCGCAGGAAGTTTGTTGCTATTAACTCATCACCAATAAACTTGGGTAATTTTATGACCTTTTCTACGTTTATATTTATATGTGAAGAATAAGCACCATACTCACTAGTTA